>JAFGGD010000044.1 GCA_016930695.1 Candidatus Eisenbacteria bacterium | reverse complement strand
GTAGATGCCGATGTTCGCGTCGTCCCAGTGGTTGCCGCCGGCGTGTCCCGCGCGGAACGCCGCCTTCCGCGGGTACCAGAGAAGGCGCGAGCCGGCGCCGGCGGTCTGGAGGGTGTCCCCCGCGTCGAAGGTCCCTGTCGCGAGGATCCCGCCGTCGCCGCCGAGGCTCAGCTTGAACTCGGGAGTGGTCGTTCCGATTCCCACCTTGCCGGGGACCGCCGCGTACAGGTCGTCTCCGGAGACGGTCCAGTCCCCGTCGTCCACCGAAGCCCCCTCGTCGTCCGTTCCGTCGGCGAAACCGGCGGGAACGTTCTTCAGTTTCGTCCAGTCCACCGGGTTGGAGGGGTCGTTGATCGTTCCCGCGCCGGAGAGTTCGGTCTCGGTGAAGTAGAGGTCGTCGTGGTCGTGCGCCGGGAAGGCGCCCGCGACCCCGGCGCTCTCCGCGAAGGCGGCGGCGGCGGCCACCGCCGCGTCGTCCGCCGTCCCCGCGCGCATCGCGAAGAAGGCGCTCCCCATCGGGCGGCGCGGCGCGAGCTCCGGGTCCATGCCGACGGTGAGGCCGAGCCAGAGATCGTTCATCGCGATCACGCTGTCCGGAATCGCGACGGTCCGGCCCAGGATCACCTGGAAGAGGCCGTCTTCCACCTCGACGCCGGTCCGCGGCTCCTCCCAGAGGACCGGGCCGGCGGCGCTGCTGTCGCCGTAGAGGCGGAAGGTGAGGTCGTAGACGCCGGTCGGGAGCGAGCCGCTCGTGTCGGCGAGTGTTCCCTGGTAGTGCATGACCCGCGGCGTGTCCGCCCCGGCCGGAAGGGCGAGGGCGAAGAAAAGAAGAAGCGCCGCGGCGGGGAGGAATCGCCGTCTGCTTCGCATGAGTTTCTCCTTTATCGAATCGGTGCCGGAACCCTTTTCCCTCGATTCGCTCGCGAAAAGAGAATGGGGTGCCGATCGGTTCCGCCTGTTCACGTTTTCGTTCACGTACCCGTACACGGATCGAATTCCGTAGTCGGTACCAGAACCCTTTTCCCTCGCTTCGCTCGCGAAAAGAGAATCAGGTACCGACGGGCCCCTGAACGGGAAGGGAGAGTAAGCGTTCATTTCTTTACCTCCCTTCACGGAGCGCGGCTCGCTCTTCGTAGTCGCGGCTCTTGCTCTCGGGATAGCCGTACGCCTCGGGGTAGAGGAGCCGTCCCCGGGGGCAGATCCCGCCGTCCGGCGGCTTGCCCTCCTCCGTCGGGCGATCGAGTCGGCGGATCACCGGATCGTCCCGGCTCGCCGTCACCATCCACGCCACCTCCCGGCCCGGCGGGCCGGTGACGGTGAAAGCGTTCCGCCGGGCGTTCCATTCGGCGCCGGCGAGGAAGGGTCGGCCGATCGCCGTGAGGCTCACCATCGCCTCCTCCTCCTTGGCGAGCGCCTCGAAGTAACCGGGCAGCGCGACCGTCCCCTCGCCCGCGCCGTCCAGCTTCATCTTCCCCCGGTAGATGAGGAGGTGCTCCGGCGATTCGGTGAAGCTGTGCCGGAGCAATTTGTTCTCCGGGTCGAGGGGGTGATCGATCAGGAAGGTGCCGCCAGCCTTCGAAAGGTTGCCGGCGACATAGACATTCCCGTCGAGTTTCGCGGCGTAGGAATTGACGCTGCTGGCGAAGAGGGCCCGGTCGTTGGTGCTGTAGCCGACGAGCGCCTCCTCTTCCTGCGTGATCGACCGGAGGCCGTAACTCGAATCGCTGAAGACGAGAGCGGCGGTGGTGTCGACGCTCTGCACGCGAAGAGCGACCCTGTCTCCGTTCAGGATCACGTAAGACGAATCATCGCCGTCCGGCTCGCCGGAGAAGAGGGTCGTGCCGTCACTCTCCATCATGAAGCGTTCGTTCTGGCCGAGGGCGGATCCAGTGCCCACCCTCAGTTCGGCAGCGAACAAAGAGGTCCCGACATGCCACCGCTGTCCCGTGTTGAAAACGAGAGTGGGGGCGCCCTGCCCGTACAGGTTGACCGTCCCGGGGAACCCGCTCGCCGGTCCGATCCCGATCGACCACCTTTCGAAATCGCCCTTGATCAGGACGTCGTTGATGGTGGAGTCGTTGGCGATGACGAGGGAGTCATCTCTAACCGGCATGTGCCTGCCGGCTTTATAGCCGATCGTCACCGAATGATGACCGCCGGGTGGATCGCCGTTTCCGAAGGCGGAGCGATAACCGATGGCGGCGGTACCGGGGACTCCGTGGGACGGTCCGCCCGAGTAGGCGCCGATTGTCGTCGTTCCTGTCCCCGAGCGCCCCCCCTCGTGCCCGACGCATGTGGTTTTCCTCGTTCGCAGAACAAGCCAAGGAGGACCAGGATTCACGGGTACCCACATACCCGAATGGGATCCGATCGCGGTGTAGTCCCGAGCGCCGCCCGCCGGGCGAACGGCATACGGTCCGATCATGACCTCACGGTTGGAGCATCTAAAGCAAATCCACCCGGCGTCATCAGGGGGATGCCGAAGCGAGTCCGTGATCCACAGGTAGGATGAATCCCCCGCACCTCCCATCTGCGCATAGATGTCCTCGCCGATCCGGAACATCGAATCGGCGCTCACGATCCCCGACACGTCCAGATCCGTCGCCGTCCCGGTCATACCGACCCGTACATCCCCCTCCGGCTCGAGCCCCAAATCTCCCTTGTCGGTACCGATCCTGCCGTCCGTTCCGTCATGGGTGACTTCGGTGTAGACACCCCAGTCGCTCATCGCGCTCCCCAGGACGCGGAGGATCGCATCGTACGAACGGTTTTTACCGTTCTCGCTCGCGAGGTAGAAAACCTCGTCCTGGGCGTCGTCGCCGGCGACGACCTGTTCCGCATTGCCCTCGAAACGGATCCCGGGGCGACTGTTGCCCCCGTTCGAGTCGCGGAGGATGAGCGTGCCGTTCGCGCCCCCCGGATTGGCGACACGCATGTCGCCCTCCACGTCCAGCTTGAAACCGGGTGATGAGGTCCCAACGCCGACATCTCCCGAGAGACCGGGGTAGAGGTCGCCTCCGTTCACGACCCAGTCGCCGTCGTCGAGGGCGGGCGGGGAGGTCCAGGTCCCTTCGCCGGCGGCGTCGGAGCTGAACACGTAGCCGTTCGCCGCGCCGGTCGGCATCTCGAATGCGTCGGCGCGCATCGTCCCGGCCACGTCCAGATCCGCCGCGGGTGTGGTCGTCCCGATGCCGACCCGCTTCTCCGGTCCGCCGACGAAGAAGGTCGCCGTCGTGTCGCCGAAGCCGATCAGGAAGGATTCGTCGATGGCGTTGGTCAGCCGATCGCCGAGATCGATCCCGGTGCCGAAGGCGAAAGCCCGGTCCCCGGTGACGACCAGGTTCCGGCCGAAGGCGGCCGATTCTTCGCCGGAAACGCGCACGCCGTCCCCGAAGGCGACCGAACGGTATCCCATGTAGTCGTCCGTCCAGTCCGATCCGTGGCTCGCCTCGCCCGCCCGGAAGGCGGCCCGCCGCGGATACCAGAGCATCTGCGCCCCGAGATTCGTCGAGTCGAGGTCCACGCCGTTGTTCAGGGATCCTTCGGCGATGATGCCGCCGTCGCCGTCGAGGGTCAGTTTCATGAGCGGCGTGTCGGCGCCGATCCCGACATGGCCGTCCACGTTGGCGATCATGTCGTCGGGGCCGATGTGCGTGACCACCGTCCAGTCGCCGTCGTCCTCCCCCCCCGGATCCGCCGGCTGCCAGGTGGCGTTGCCGGCCGCGTCGGAGGTGAGTACGTGGCCGTCCGTCGCGCCGGTGGGGATCTGCAATGAATCGGCGCGGAGTTTCCCCGCCACGTCGAGGTCCGCCGCGGGCACGGTGGTTTTCACGCCGACCCGGTTCTCCGGGCCGCCGACGAAGAGCGCCGCCGTGGTGTCGCCGAAGCCGATCGCCAGGGAGTTCTCGATGTCGTTCACCAGGCTGTCCGGGTTCTCATCGTCGATGCCGGCGCCGGCCGGGTCGTCTTTCGCGGGGAACCAGGGGACGCCGGAGCCGATGGCCATCGCGCCCGCCGACGGGCCGGCGCGGAGGAAGGAGCCGATCGCCATCCCGCCCGTTCCGAGGGCGGCGCCGGTCCGGCCGAGGGCGGCGGAGAAGGCGCCCGCCGCGGTGACGCCGCTCCCCGCCGCGAAGGATGCGGTGCCGTCGGCCGCTCCCTCGCCGAGGGCGACCGAGGCCTGCCCCGTGGCGCGCGCGTTCTGTCCGAGGGCGATCGAGTAGGCGCCGATGTTGCCGTCGTCCCAGGCGTTGCCGTCCACGTATCCCGCGCGGAAGGCGGCCTTCCGCGGGTAGAAGAGGAGGCGCGTGCCGCCGCCGGAGGCGGCGAGCGTGGCCCCCGCGCCGTAGACGCCGTTCGCGATGAGCCCGCCGTCGCCGAGGACGCTCAGCTTGAACTCCGGCGCGGCCGTGCCGATCCCCACCTTGCCGGGGACCGCCGCGTACAGGTCGTCGCCGGCGATCGTCCAGTCCCCGTCGTCCAGGGCGCCCCCTTCGTCGTCGACGCCGTCGGCGAACCCGGCGGGAACGCTCTTCAGCTTCGTCCAGTCCACAGGATTGGAGGGATCGTTGATCGTTCCCGCGCCGGAGAGTTCGGCTTCGGTGACGTAGAGGTCGTCGTGGTCGTGCGCCGGGAGCGCGCCGGCGACGGCGGCGCTCTCGGCGTAGGCGGCGGTCGCCGCCGCGAGGGCGCTGTCCGCGACTCCCGCCCGCATCGCGAAGAAGACGCTTCCGATCGGCCGCCGCGGCGCGAGTTCCGGATCGGCGCCGAGGGTGAGGCCGAGCCAGAGGTCATTCGCCGCGATCACGCTGTCCGGGATCGCGACGGATCGCCCCAGGATCACCTGGAAGAGGCCGTCCTCCACATCGACGCCGGTCCGCGGCTCTTCCCAGAGGACCGGCCCGGCGGCGACGCTGTCGCCGTAGAGACGGAAGGTGAGATCGTAGACGCCGGTCAGGAGCGCGCCGCTCGTGTCCGCCAGCGTCCCCTGGTAGTGCATGACCCGCGGCGTGTCCGCCCCGGCCGGAAGGGCGAGGGCGAAGAAAAGAAGAAGCGCCGCGAGAAACAGAAGGGGTCGTTTCTCTCGCATGGGTCTCTCCTCGTATCGTCGGCGCCGCAGCCCTTTTCACTCGTTTCGTTCGCGAAAAAGAAACAGGCGCCGAAAGGCCGTTTGTTTTTGTTGTATTTATATATAAGTGTTCAACTTTTTTCCTTCTGGTTCTCGTTCCCGTTCCCGCACAAGAAGAGCGCGAAACGCTTGCGGGCGACTCCCTTTCGGTGCCGGAACACTTTTCCCTCGCTTCGCTCGCGAAAAAGAATCCGGGACCCAGGGAGTACTCCTATCTCCCCTCCCGGAGCGCGCGGCGCTCCTCGTAGTCGCGGCCCTTGCTCTCCGGATAACCGTACGCCTCGGGATAGAGGAGCCGTCCGCGCGGACAGGTCTTGTCGTCGGTCGTCTTCATTTCTTCCACCGGACGGGCGAACTGTTTGATCACCGGGTCGTCCCGGTCGGCAAGAACCTCCCAGAAGAGTTCCCGGTTCGGGTCGCCGTACACGGTGAAGCTGGTGAAACCGGAGTTCCATTCGGCGCCGGAGGGGAAGGGCCGTCCGACCGAGGTGAGATGGATCGATGCCTCGTCCTCTTTCGTGAGCGCCTCGAAATAATCGGGCATTTCGACGATTCCCTCGCCGGCGCCGTTCAGCTTCACCTTCCCCCGGTAGATCAGGAGGTTCTCCGGCGACTCGACGAAGTTGTGACGAAGGAGTTTGTTCTCCGGATCCTCGGGGTGATCGATGAGGAACGATCCGCCCGCTTTGGAGATCGTGCCGGTGACCACGACGCTTCCGTCGAACCACGCGGCGTACGAGTTGTCGCTGTGCGTGAAAAGCGCCCGATCCTCGGTGCTGTAACCGACGAGCGCCTCCTCCTGCTCCGTCGTCACCCGGACGCCGGTGCCTGCATCGGTGATCACCCGCACGCCGATGCCGTCCTCGCTCACCGCGTGGATGGCGGTGCCGTGATCCGCTTCCGCGGAGATCGCCGTGCCGTCATCTTCGAAGGCGTAGACGCCGCAGGTGTCGTGCGCGATGTGGGCGAAAGTATCGCTGTCGCGCCGGACGTGGAGCTTCGCCTCGGGCGATCCCGTGCCCACGCCGACTCGTTGGCCCGATCCGCCGACGAAGAGTGTCGGCGTGGTGGAATAGAAGCCGATGACGAGGGAACTGTCGGTATCATTCCGGAGAGGCGAATCCCACGTTCCGTATCCGAGAGCGAGGCTGCGGTCGCCCGTCACTTCGACATAGTTCCCGATCGCGTACGCAGCGAGTCCCTCGGCAACGCAATGACCGCCCAAAGCGTATGCGCCTTGTGCGGTCGCTTCGTTTTCGTACCCGATCGCCACCGCATCGCCGGCGGTCGCTTCGCTGAACTCGCCCGCCGTGAAATGACCCCCGCCCGTCGTTCGGCACGATCTTCCGAGGGCGACACCGAAGTCGGTCGCTGCCCGGCTGCCCGCTCCCGCAGCGAATGAATAGTCGCCGGAAGCGGAGCAGAAACGGCCCGCCGCCAGGGAGTAGGAACCCATGCTGTCCTCGGAGGCGTAGTTCAGACCGATACGGGCCGCCCTCCTTTCGGCGTTCCAGTGGATGTTCGCCCCGATGGTGTCTCCATGAACGGTCATGTCACGCCCGTTTGCCGAATCACCCACGGCGAACTCCCCCGCGGGCATGACCACCAGGTCTCCCATGTCGGTGCCGATTCGTCCATTCGTCCCGTCATGGGTGATCTCCGTGTAGACCCCCCAGTCGTTGGGTGCGCTTCCCAGCACCCGGAGAATCGCGTCGTAGGAACGGTTCTTCCCGTTTTCGCTCGAGAGGTTGAAGACTTCGTCCGACTCGTCGTCTCCTGTGATGTAGTGAAGAGAGTTGTTCTCAAACCGGATGCCCGGCCGGTCGTTTCCGCCGTTCGAATCGCGAAGGATGATCGTGCCGTCGGCGCCGCCCTGATTAGCGACGCGCATGGTGCCGTTCACGTCAAGGTCCGTCGCGGGAGCGGTCGTTTTTATGCCGACTCGTTTGTCCGGCCCGCCGACGAAGAAGGTTCCATCCGTTTCGCCGAAGCCGACGAGAAGGGAGTTGTCGATGTCGTTGGTGAGAGGATTGGCCGCATTGATTCCCGTTCCGAATGTGATGGACCCATCGCCCGATGCTTCGACACCCCGGCCGAGGGCGACCGAGCCGGAGCCGATGTTGCCGTCGTCCCACTCGGACCCGAAGGCTTCACCCGCGCGGAATGCCGCCTTGCGCGGGTACCAGATCAATCGGGCACCGCTTCCCGTCGCGGCAAGCATGTCCCCGGAGCCGTAGGTTCCTTTTGCCAGGATCCCGCCGTCGGTGACCCGTTCTCCTTCCTTGACGGGTACCGAAATGCCGATTCCGACCCATCCGGGAACGGCGGCGTTCAGATCGTCGCCCGAGAGGTTCCAGTCGCCGTCGGATGCTGCGGGGGCGATTTCCCACTTCGCATTGCCGGTCGCGTCGGAAGTGAGGACGTAACCGTCCACCGCGCCTGTCGGGATTTGCAGAGAGTCGGTCCGTACCTTGCCCGCCACATCGAGCTTCGCCTGAGGCGTGGCTGTGCCGATCCCCACGTCACCGGAAACGGTTGCGATGAGGTCATTGCTATCGACCGTCCAGCCGACCGGTTGCCAGGAAGCGTTGCCGGAGGCGTCGGAGGTGAGAACCGAGCCGTCCCCAGCGCCTGAGGTTATCTGAATCAGATTCGTCCGTACCGTTCCTGTCACGTCCAAGTCCGCTTCGGGCGAGGTCGTATTCACACCGACACGGTTCGAGGGGCCGCCGACGAAGAAGGCCGGCGATGTCTCGCCGAAACCGATCATGAGGGATTGATCTACATCGTTTTCCAATGGGTTATAGTTGTCGTAGCCTTTCCCGATCACGAAGGAAAAGGCGCCGGAGGCTGTCACGGCGGACCCGAGCGCCATGGACTGATGACCCGGTACTTCCGAGTGCGAGCCGATTGCGCAAGAATAGTTCCCTGCTGCTTCAGAATAGACTCCTGCTGCCAGCGAATAGTCGCCTGAAGCGACATTGTTACCTCCGAAGGAGAACGATCCGCCTCCGGAAGCCCGGTTGTTGTTACCGAATGCGGCCGACCATAAGCCATAGTCGGTGTAGTAGTTTTCATTTGCCGTGCCGGCTCGAAAGGCGGATTTTCGCGGATTCCAGATGAGGCGGCTCCCCCCGATGTAGCCCACCGTATCTCCGATGCTGATCGTGCCGGTGGCTATGATTCCCCCGTCGTCGTCCAAGGTGAGCTTTGCCGGTGGGGAGGAGGTCCCGATTCCCACATTGCCCGAAACGTTGGAGATCAGGTCGTTGCCGTCGATCGTCCAGTCCCCGTCATCCCCTCCGGGTTGCCATGACGAGTTTCCCGAGGCGTCGGAGGTAAGCACGTAGCCGTCAACCGCGCCCGTCGGCATTTGAAACGAGTCGACCTGCGCCTTCCCCGCCACGTCGAAGTCCGTATCCGGTGTGCTTGTCCGAACACCGACCCGGTTCTCCGGACCTCCAACGAAGAATGCCGCCGTCGAGTCGTTGAAACCGATCATGAGAGAGGTGGCCACATCGTTGTCTATGGGATTGTTGATGTCATCGCTCCACCCGATCACCATCGATCCATAACCGGAAGCCCGGACTCCATGCCCGATCGCATGGGATTCCTGTCCAAGCGCCTGGGAAAGGGCACCGATAGCGCAGGAATAGGGGCCGGACGCTTCAGAACTCCATGGACCCGCCATCGAACCGACTCCGGAAGCAATGCTGGAACGGCCGAAGGCGAAGGAATTGTCGCCGGATGCCAGGTGGTGGCTGCCGAACGCCGCTGAATAGTAACCGTAGTCTGTGCTAACGGTTTCGTTCCCCATGCCGGCTCGGATCGCCCCCCTCCGGGGATACCAGATGAGGCGCGTTCCATCGATCTCACCCAAGGTATCCCCCTGAGCGATCTCGCCTGTCGCGACGATTCCACCGTCATCGCCCAATGTGAGCTTGGCCATAGGAACGGTGGTTCCGATCGCGACATTGCCCGAAACGTTGGAGATCAGGTCGTTGCCGTCGATCGTCCAGTCGCCGTCGTCCCCTCCCGACGCGGCGGGTTGCCAAGTGGCATTACCGGTTGCGTCGGAGGTGAGAACATGGCCGTCCACCGCATCGGTCGGAATCTGCAGCGAATCGGCGCGCACCTTCCCCGCCACGTCGAGCTCCGCCGCGGGAGAGGTCGTCTTCACGCCCACACGATTCGACGGACCGCCGACGAAGATCGCCGCCGTGGTGTCGCCGAAGCCGATCGCGAGGGAGTTCTCGATGTCGTTCACCAGGCTGTCGGTCTGGCCGAGGCCGGAGCCGATCACCATGGCGTTCTCCGCCGGGCCGGCGCGGAGGAAGGAGCCGATGGCGATGTCCGCCGTCCCGCGCGCCGAAGCGGACCTGCCGAGAGTGACCGAGAAAGCCCCCGCCGACGTGAGGCCGCTCCCCGCGGCGAAGGAGGCGGTGCCGGTGGTCGTCGTCCCCCAGCCGAGCGCCGCCGAGGCCTGCCCGGTGGCGCGGGTGTTCCGGCCGAGGCCGATCGAGTAGATGCCGATGTTCGCGTCGTCCCAGTGATTGCCGCCGGTGTGCCCCGCCCGGAAGGCCGCCTTCCGCGGGTACCAGATGAGACGCGCGCCGGCTCCGGAGGTGACGAGCGTATCGCCGGCGTCGAAAACGCCCGCCGCGACGATCCCGCCGTCGCCGCCGAGGCTCAGTTTGAACTCGGGAGTCGTCGTTCCGATTCCCACCCGGCCGGGGACTGCGGAAGAGATGTCGTCGCCGTTTACCGTCCAGTCCCCGTCGTCCGCCGCGCCGCCCGCCACGGCGAGGGCGCTGTCCGCGACTCCCGCCCGCATCGCGAAGAAGACGCTTCCGATCGGCCGCCGCGGCGCGAGCTCCGGATCGGCGCCCACGGTGAGGCCGAGCCAGAGGTCGTTCGCCGCGATCACGCTGTCCGGGATCGCGACGGATCGCCCCAGGATCACCTGGAAGAGGCCGTCCTCCACTTCGACGCCGGTCCGCGGCTCCTCCCAGAGGACCGGCCCGGCGGCGACGCTGTCGCCGTAAAGCCGGAAGGTGAGATCGTAGACGCCGGTCAGGAGCGCGCCGCTCGTGTCCGCCAGCGTCCCCTGGTAGTGCATGACCCGCGGCGTCTCCGCTCCGGCCGGGAGGGCGAGGGCGAAGAGAAGGAGAAGCGCCGCGGCGGGGATGAGTCGCCTTCTGCTTGGCATGGGGATTCTCCTTTATGTCTTATCGAATGAGCAGCATCTTGTGGACCGAGGCGCGGCCGCCGGCGGTCATGCGGCTGAAGTAGACGCCGGAGCCGACGCTCCGGCCGGCGTCGTCCCGGCCGTCCCAGACCGCTTCGTGCCGTCCGGGCGAAAGGACCCCGTTCTCGAGGGTCCGCACCGCCCGTCCGCGAATGTCGTAGACGACCAGCGTCACCGGGATCCGTTCCGCAAGCTCGAAGCGGATCGTCGTCAGCGGATTGAAGGGATTGGGGACGTTCGGGAAGAGGCGCGTCCGGAGCATCTCCGGAAGGACGCCGTCCAGCACGCCGGTGGCGATCCGGACGCGCCGCCAGAAGCCGGCCTCCAGACGGATGTCGCCGGAGAACGCCGTCCCGACCGGCGTCGGCTGGGCGAGCGTTCCTTTGTGGATGAATGAATCGTTCGATCCCGTTCCGCCCGCCGATCCGATCACCGACGATTGAAGAACGATCGAGGAGCGGCTCCCCTCGTCCTTGCCGGGGGCAGCCGTCTCGTCTCCGGCGGAAAACGCCGGTAGCAGGAGAACGAGAACCGCGAGGACGCAGATTTCGCGCACGTCGGATCACCGCCTTTCGCGACGAAGAAGCCCGGTGGCGCTTCCGGCCTGTCGGAGCGCCGTCGGATTCGTTATGGATAAAACGAAAACGCCGCCCAACAGGGCGACGCCATGCTTCCTTGCGTTTGGAACCGAACAGGGTGGAGCTTCGGCCGGGTTAGGCGAGCAAGGAGTACTCACGGCTCACATCCGGGTGCTGCAATCCATGCCGTGCGATGGCTCCGGCCGGTCGTCCGGGAACGATCGCGGAGAACGGAGCGGTCTGTTGCCGTTGTTTTTGAGAAGGCGGCCGCTCAAGCGTTCGCATTATAGCACAATATCTCCTTATTTTTCAATACGAAAGAGGCTCTCGGGCATCTGAATGAAATGAAAGCGCACCCGGGAGAACGCGCGCCGCCCGCGCGAGAAAATCCCCGCCGGTGGTATACTGGTTTCATTCTCGCGGACTTCCCCTCTCTCCGCGCGTAAACGGACGATCCTCCGACGTCTGAACGATCCCGACCGGCGGCGGCGCCGGAAGCGAGGTGCCTCATGCGCGCGCATCGACTTTTTCTCATCGCGACCGCGATCCTTCTCCTCATTCTCCTCGCCTGCTCTTCCCGTGACAAACTGGAAAACGCGCCCGGCGGTCCGACCGAGAACGAACTGAACGAAGCGGTCGCGGTCGCGGACAAGCAGCAGGATTACTACGGACAGGCGATGACGGTCGCGGCGGGGGCGGACACCGCCGCGGCGATCGACAGTCTCCTCGCCCTCGTCCAGGCGGACCCGGATGTGGAGTGGGCGGAAAAGACCGACGCCGGCGTCAACGTCCGCTGGAAGTCGGGGATGAACGGCGTGATCGTTCTCCGCCTCCGGAGCGACGGCGGCGCGGCGGCGAAGGCCGCGCCGGTCGGACCCCCGCGCGCCCGTGACGGCGCGCCGATCGGGAAGGCCGCGGAGGGCGGCTACCGGATGCCGAAGAACAAGAAGACACTCGTCTACTCCCCCTGCTACTCCGAGTTCAAGATGTGGGAGGAGGACGTGTTCGACTCGGGGACGGCCGCGCTCCCCCGCGCGGGCTACCAGGACTTCCGGATCCTGAAGGACGAGAAGGCGACTCTGGCGGAGCTGAAGTCCATCGGATCGGGCGGCTACGGGATCGTCCGCATCGCGAGCCACGGCTCCCCCTGGCCGTCGGAGAACGACATCCAGGAAGTCTACCTGATCACCGGCGAGGAGACGTCGAAGGAGTCCTTCGCCGCTAACTGGGAGATGATCGAGCAGGGGCACCTGGCGCCGGGCGCCTATGCCGGCGGAAAACGCTACTTCGCCGACTCCTACTTCTTCGCCGCCCACAACGATTTCGGCGACGGCGCCCCGCTGGTGTCGCTCGGCTTCTGCTTCGGCTGGCGCGGCAACTGGCCGGGGGACATGATGACCAACGCCAAGGCGGGGGCGGTGACCGGCTGGGACTGGGAGGTGGTTGCGAGCAAGGACGCGGCGTACTTCACCGACCTTCTCCATAACATGTGCGACACGAGCCGCGCGATTCCTTTGACCGTGAAGCGGTGGCACGCGACGGGCGACACGAGTTACACCGAGACGGACGGCCGGGTGATCTCCTTCCATTGCAAGGCGCTTCCCGACAGCTTCGGCCTCTGGTCGCCGATCCGGATCGACACGCTGGAGCCCAACATCGCACTCGCCGGCGACACGATCACCGTGGCGGGAACCGGTTTCGGCGCCGCCCCCGGTCGGGTCCTCTTCGACGAGACGCCGGGGACGCCGGTCCTCTGGAGGGATTACGCGATCCGGGTGATCGTCCCCTCCGCAGAGGCCGGGGAAATGCTTGTCTACGTGGAAGCGGCCGACAAGCGGAAAAGCGCGGGCCGACCATTCAACCTGATCGACGACTCGCTGGTGCTGGAGCTGCAAGAGACGAGCTGGACCATGTTCGAACTGTACGTTCCCTGCGGATTCGACGGTGATCAGGCGGGGGACAACGTCTTCGAACACCTCCTGCAGACCATAAGATGGAACGGCACGAGCTTTTCCGGGGGCGAAACGACCCGGGACGAGACCGGGACGCGCCGGCTGGAATTCTCCGGCACGATCGGGCGGGACGGACGGATGCTGAACCTGGTCTACACCGCCGCCGACACGATCACCAATCAAGCCGGCAACCGGACGAACCGGTACGAACACGTCCGGGTGACCGATCTTCCCTACGATCCGACGTTGGGGTTCCGCGTCACCGGTTCCGCCATCCGGAACCATCTCTCGGAAATGCAGTGGCATGAGCGACGATGGGACGCGGAGGGAGCGCTCACCTACGAGTCGGTTTTCCGAGAGGCTTGGTGGGATACACCCGGCTACAAGGCGCTTTCCTGCGATTTCGGGTGGATGCCGTGAGCGCTTCGGCGGCGAATGATCCTCTTCAAATAGAAAGCCGGACGCCCCGTCGCGGGAGAGGCGTCCGGCTTTTTCCGTTCGCGGCGTCGATCCCGTCTACCGGAAAGTCTTCTTGATGTCCCCC
Source organism: Candidatus Eisenbacteria bacterium (assembly GCA_016930695.1). Taxonomy (NCBI): domain Bacteria; phylum Candidatus Eiseniibacteriota; species Candidatus Eiseniibacteriota bacterium. Next base: position 79,741 of record JAFGGD010000044.1, on the reverse strand, counting down.
CAGGAGGTGCTTTCCGTCGCCATGGTCGGCCTTTCGGCGGTGACGACCAGCTTGAAGCCGTCATTATAGAAGTGGCAGTCCGGATCGAACCCGAAGGCGACCACGCCGTCGACGATGTAGGCGGTGAGATCGCCGAGGATGTCGAGATCGGAAAAGAGGTAGGAGATGTCGTCCCGGCGCCAGGCCCCGTTCGCGTCGTGCCACTCGTCGATCAACACGCCGTTTCCCTCGAAGGCGTCGACGAAATCGTCGTTCCGGTCGTTGGCCCGGTGGACTCCCAGCTCCGCCTCATCCAACAGGTGAATGAAGAGAGTGTTCTCCCCGTTATCGCTGTTGGTGATGCGGGTGATCTGAAGCTCCGCCTCCAGAATCCGCCATCCCTCCAGCTCGGAAACATCGATCCCCCATGTGTAGTATTTCCCGTGCGGCAGGTTTTCGATGTGCTTCGGATTCGGTTCATAGATGAAGGTGTCGGCGAATGCCGTTCCCGCGTGGAGGGTGAGGATACCGAGAATCAGCATCCCCGTTGCGACGCGTCGTAACATACTTTCACTCTCCTGTCTTGAAAGGCTCCATACCCGTGCGGACCGCGCGCGCAGGCGCGCCCCGGCTTCCGGGAAGACTTGCAAGACGCATGCCGGAAAGAGGCGAGGAGCGGCGCCACATCTGATTGTTATTATTGCGGTTGCGGGGTCGTATCGCCGCGCTTCCCGCGCACCCCGCGCGGACGACGCGAATCGGGAGACCGGGTGCGGCAAAAGGGAGTGGAAAGGGAATCCGCTTCTGCAGGCGCTTTCCCTATAATCCCTCCATGAGCGCCGACGCGGAAACCCTCGCTTATTGGCTGATCAAGGAAGTGAATCGCGCCGTCCGAGACCACGGCATGATCCGCGAGGGGGACCGCGTGGCGGTCGGCGTTTCGGGCGGAAAGGACGGGCTCTCCCTCCTCCGGCTTCTCGATCTCAGGCGGCGGAGCGCGCCGGAGAGCTACGATCTGGCGGCGATTCACGTTCCCTGCGACGCCCGCGGCGCGGAGACGCCCCCCCATGAACCGCTTCTCCGCCGTCTCTCGGAGTGGGGGTACGAACGCGACGTGCCGGCGCCGGCGATCCCCATAGGCGAGCCTCTCCCCCTGGGGTGCGCGCGCTGCGCCCATATCCGCAGGCACACCCTCTTCCTCGCCGCCGAACGGCTCGGCTGCGACGTGGTCGCCCTCGGCCACCACGCCGACGACGTGGCGGAGACGGTCCTCACCAATCTCCTCTTTCACGGGCGCGTCGAGGGGATGGCGCCGGCGCGCGATTACTTTGGAGGCCGGATGCGGATCATCCGCCCGCTCGTCTATATCGCGGAGAAGGAGATCGCGAGCTTTGCGCGGGCGTCGGGCTTCCCGCCCCCGCCGCCTGTCTGCCCGTCCGGGGAGGAAAGCCTCCGCGCCTTCGCGCGCCGGATCCTAAGGGAGACGCCTCCGCGGCGGCGCGATATGATCCGCGCGAATCTACTCCGCGTGGGACTCGGCGCGGCAAGGGAAGAAAGCGCGAGCGGAGAGTTACTCTGAAGGGAGAGCCGGCGGGGGAAGGGGAAGAATGATTCCGATACCGACTCTCTCGACACCGGACACCTTCTCGCTTTCCTCGTGAAAAGAGAATCCGGAACCGACGGCGAACCCCTCTCTCCACCCTTGACAGATCGCCCCGAATAACGCATTTCCTGAGGACGGACCCTACCGATCGGAGGTGAACGATGCGACCACGAGGAATCCTGCCCGCCGGCGTGGCGGTTTTTATCGTCTACATGATCCTGGATTGGCTGTTGCACGGCGTCTTTCTGGAGTCCGCCTACAAGGCGTCCCTCCCGCTCTGGCGGCCCGAGGCGGAGATGGGCCGCTACGCCATGGTGATGTGGCTCGGCACCCTCTTCTACTCTTTCTTCTTCGTCTTCGTGTTCACTAAAGGATACGAGGGGCGGGGGATCGCCGAGGGAATCCGCTTCGGGCTCTACATGGGGCTCCTGATCGGCGTGCCGGTCACCGCCGGCTTCTGGGCGAGCATGCCGATCCCGAACGCGATCGCCGGCGGCTGGCTCGCCGGGGGCGTGATCGAGAACATGGCGGTCGGCGCCGTGGCGGCGTCGATCTACAGGCCGATTCTGGGATGAGGTCCGCGACGCTCGTCCTCGCCGCCCTCCTGCTCGCCGGAACGACGGCGCCCCGCGCCTCGTCCTTTCCCTTCGTCGGGATCGGCGCCCGTTACGGCACACTCGCCATGGACGACGTGAACGATCGTATACGCGACATCGACGAGAGCGTCGAAGGCTCGTTCGACGAGATCATTCACGGCAGGGGGTTGAGCGCCGAGCTCGGCATGGTCACTTCGCCGGGCACGGCGATCGTTTTCCGCTGGGAGAGAATCTTCGCCCGCACCAAGGCGGCCGACGCGGCGGGATCGATCGCCTTCGACATGGGCGCCCACGCGATCACCGGCTCGCTGGAAATCCGCCGCTCCCCCGACGGCCGCGCCCTGTTCGGCGCGGGGCTGGGCGGCGGCTTCGTCTATTCCGCCGGCGAGGCGGACCTGAACGGTTTGGGCATCCAAGGCATCAGCGGCGAAACCCGGGGGGCGGGCCCGGTCGCGCACTTCTATGTGTACGGCGAGTTCCCCCTCACCGGCGGTATCTTTCTCGTCCCCTCGGCGTGGTACCGCTACGCCCGCGTGAATCGCCTGGAGATCGGCGGGCGCGATGCCCTCGCGGTCGACGGCACCGCACTGTCCGTCGACTACGGCGGCGTATCGATCGCGGCGTCCCTTCGCTATTATTTCGCGGATTAAAAATTCGGGCGCGCCTTCGCGCTCCGAACGAAAAGAGGGACGCCCCGGCGGAGCGCCCCTCTCGCTCTTCCATCCGGCGGCGCGGCCGCACCTATTTCACGATCGTCTCCCCCGGCGCGAGGATGTGCGGGGTGATCAGCGTGATCAGCTCCGTCTTCTGCGTCGACCGGGTGGTCTTGCCGAAGAGAAGCCCGAGCAGGGGGATCCGCTTCAGCAACGGGATACCCGACTGGGTGTACTCCTCCCGCTCGCGAATCAGGCCGCCGATCAGCAGCGTCTGTCCGTCGCCGATCAGCACGTTCGTGGTCACCTCTGCGGTGGTCTTGCTCGGGAGCCCCTCGTCGATCACGCCGTCCGAAAGCTCGGGATGAATCGTCATCAGGATGTGGCCGTCCCCCGTGATGACCGGCGTGAACTTGAGCTGCGTTCCCGTGTCGAGGAACTGCACCGACTGGATCACCGTGTTGTCCACCACGGTCACCACCGAGAAGCCGAGTTCGCCGCCGATGATGATCTCCGCCTCCCTGCCGTCGAGGGCGAGAAGACGGGGCGCGGCGAGGGTGTTCAGCTCGTCGATCCCCTCGAGCCCCTGCAGGGCGGCGGTGAAGTCCCCCTCCCCCCAGGTGAGGAAGAGCCCCTCCGTGCCGGAACCCGCGGGCGCGGCGAAACCTTCCGCGACGGCGCTTCCGCTCCCCTTGCCGCGGGAGAACAGAGTCGACCAGTCGATGCCGACGCTTATGTCATTGGAGAGGCGCGCCTCGATGATCCGCGCCTCGATCAGCACCTGCCGCGGCGCCCGGTCCAGATCGTCGATCACAACGCCCACGCGGTCCAACACTTCCGGGCTGTCCTCCACGACGATCGTGCGGAGCGGTTCGTAGGCGGTCACCTTTCCGATCGGCGAGAGCATCTCCTCCAAAATCGGCATGAGGTTCACCGGCGTGGAGTAGTCGAGGCGATAGGTGCGGATGTCCCGAAGCAACGACGCGCCGTCGTCTTCCTCGGAGGGGCGGCGCACGTAATAAATACCGGCGCGGTGCGTCAGCTGATAGCCGGCGGCGCCGACGACCGCGCGGAGCGCCTGATCGAAAGGGACCTCGTGCAGGTCGATGGAGACCCGGCTGGTCACCTCGCCGGCGCTGACGATGTTCACTCCCCGGGAGCGGGAGAACATGCTGAGAAGGTCGCGGAGATCCAGGTCCTTCGCGGAGAGGGTGACCGCCTCCGGTTCGTCCGGGAGCGGGGGCATCTCCGCGACGGTTTCGCCTCCATCCCCTTCCTCCGGAGATGTATCCGCCACGGCCGTCTCGTCCGGAAGGGCGGGCGCTCCGCCAGCGGCTTCCGCGGAATCCGCCGCCGCCGCCTCGACCTCCAACGCCACTTCCACGGATGCTTGCGAGCGGGCCCGCATCGCCGGCGGCGAATCGTCCAGCGGCGCGGCGTCCGCCGCGATCGCCGCGGGCGCGAAACCGGCCAGGAGCGCCGCCAAGGCGATCCGGACGGCGTACCGTTTTCGAGGTCCGGTCAACGTCTTCACGACTCTTCTCCCCATGGCAGGCGCAGCTCCGCGCCGTCCCGTTCCAGAATCACGCCGTCCCGACCGATACGGATCACCCGGTATCCGTCGAATTCCTCCCCCTCCGCCATCGGCCGACCGTTCAGGATCGCCTGCCGGCTGGGGCCGTCGATCCAGATCGCCGAGAGCACCGGCGAGCGCGGGCGCGCCGGTCGCCGGGGGGCCGACGGAGTCGCCGCGTTCTCCGCCGCGTCGGCACGATAGGAGCCGCGGCGCGCGGGCGCGAAGAGGTCCCTGTCGAGTCGATCCGCCGGCGCCTCGGGACCCACGATCTCGGAGACGCCGGGCCCGGTTTTCCCCTCCGCCAGCGGTCCCGCCTCGGAGGCGCCGATTCGATCGAGGAGCGAAAGGTACGTGGTCTGAGCATCCTCGGCCGGGTTCGCGCGGAGCGACGCCTCCTTGCGGAGCGGCACGAGGGTCAGGGCGAACACCGCCGCCGCCGCCGCCGCGCCGACGAGCATCGGCCGCCCGCCGATCGCCCGGAGCGCCGATTTGCCGCCGCTTCCCGCCATGATCAGTTCATCTCCTCGTGAGCGAAGTAGAGGGCGAGCCTCATCTCCGCCTCGCATTCGCCTTCGCTCCGCCGTCCCCGCATCTTCAGTTCCTCGATCCGGCTGAGACGGGCCCCGTTCTCCACCCGGTCCAGAAATTCGTAGATCGCGAGGAAGGAACCGGAGACGGTCACCTCCAACGGGAGGGCGCGATAAAGCCGGTATTCCTCCACGCCGAAGGGGGTCAGTTTCTCGATCCGCGTTCCGGTGGACGCGGCCAGGTCGCCGAGTTGCTCCAAAAAGGAATCCAGGTTCAGGTCCCGCGGGAGGAGGGCCTCACTCGCGGCGATCTCGGCCCCCACGCGCCGGATCTCGGCGTCGAGCCGATCCACGCTCCCCTCCGCGTCGGAGAGGATCTGCACCGCCTCCTCGAAGGAGCCCAGTTCGGCGCGGGTTTGGATGTAGGGCTTCACCGCGCGGACCGAAAACAGAAAGGCGGCGCCGGCGATCATCGCCGCCGCGAGCAGCCCGCCGAAAAGGTCCACCTGTTTCGGATCCTTAAACACTTTATACCTCTATTGCTCGCCGCCGCCCGGATCGAGCGCGCAAACGATTTCGAACTCCACGTTTCCGTCGGAGGATCCCTCTTTCTCCAAGACCGAGACGAGGGAGACCGAACCGAACTCGCCGGAGAGCGCCATCTGCCGGATCACCATGCCCACCTCGCGGTGACCCCGCGCCAGACCCTCGATACGAAGATGGGCGGAGCACCCCTTGTCGGTCAGCCCGCCCCAAATTCGGGAATCGTTATAGGGACAAAGGTTCATCTGCATGCCGCTCAGATAGGCGTCCGGCGTGAGCGTCTCCCCCATCTTGACCAGGTACCCGACGGCGGTCCGGTCCCCTCGGATCCGGTCGATCACCTCGCGGTATCGGGCGAGGCGGTCCCGCTCGGCTATGAGGCTCTCGGCGCGTTGCACGCGCTCTTGAAGGAGGGAGTACCGCCCGGTCAGTTTCAGGAGCCGCGCCTCCTCGCCGGCGGCGGCGTGCACCATCCCGATCAGAAGCGCCGTCGCGGCGACCGCGAGAAGGCCGAGCCGCTTCCCCCAAACGCGGAGCCGACGATTGATTCCGCGAGCCGTGAGGGTCTCCGGCGGGATCAGGTCGATGCGCGTCATCGCCCGTTCTCCCCGGGCCAAAGGGCGCAGCCCGCCGCGGTGGCGAAGGCGGCCGCCGTTCCCGATCCGCGGAAACCGGGCAGCCGCAACCCCTCGCTCGGACCGAGCACCGGCATTCCCAACCCCTCCTCGAGGAAGAGCCGGAGCGGGGCGCTCTCCGCCAGAGGACCGGTCAGAATCGCCGCCGCGGTTCCGGCGGGACGGAAGAAGGAGTTGGCGTAGCCGAGACAACCCGAGGCTTCCTGGGCCAGTTCCTGATACTCCGGCTCGAGGACCTGGCGGAGGGCGCCCTTCATCGCCCCGTCCGGACCGGCGTCCTCCTCGTCGTCGTCTTGCCCGGCGATCGGTCCCGGCCCGGCGGTGAGCAGGAGGCGGCTCTGCGCGTCGTCCAGTTCCAGCTCGCCGCGGAGCCTCTCCACGAGGCTGCGGAATCCCCAGGGGAGCATCCTTTCGAGGAGAACGTGGCCGTTCTCGACGACCGAGACGGAAGTCGCTTCCTCGCCGGTGGCGATCAGTAGATGGCGGACACCGGAGGCCGCTCCGTCCACGTGCGGGGCGAGCGCGCAGGCCGGCGTCACCACGCGGTCCGCCCGGAGGCCGATGCGCTCCAGGCGGTCGAGGAGGCCGTCGACCAGATCGCGCCGCGCCGCGAAGACGAGCGCGGGGACCGCGTCGTCGCCGGGGCGCCAAACCTCTTCGGGAGGAACCGCGTAATCGAGCACCGCCCCTTCGATGCGCTCACCCAGATGATCCCGGGCGTGCCGGACGACTTGGGCGTCGAGGGGTTCGGCGTCCGTGGGCCGAAGGGTGAGCGGGAAGATGTCCACCGCCGCCGAGCTGATGGCGCAGACCGCCGGACCGCGCGGAACGCCGCGCCGGCGCGCCTCGTCACGAGCGCGGCGGACGGCGCTTCTCCCTCCGCCGCCGTCGCTCCCCTCTCCGTCCGGGCCGAGGGCCGCGAAGGACCAGGCCTCATCGCCGGAACGGCCCCGGCGGCTCGCGACGCGGATCCAGTCGTCCCCCGCCTCCACGCCCACCGCGGTCTTCGCGGAGCGCGCGTGGAATCGGAGAAGACCGAAAATTTCCGCCGGTGCCGCTGGAGTCGTCATCGTCGGTTCACCACGCCGTCGACCCGGAAGGAAACGCCTCCGGGCCGATGCGGGAACGACGGCGCCGCCGGCTCGGGACCGGCGGCGCCGCAACGGTTTCTTCCATCAAACGTCGAGCGCCGAACCGTCGATCTAGTTCGTGTCGTGCGAACCGTCGTTCGCGATCAGCCGGCCGGTCTTGATGTAGAACTTCCAACCGCCCGACCCGCCGGACGCCACGCTCGTGATGTCCGTCTCGGCGATGTCGCAGACCACGTCCGCCGTGCTGTTGAACGGGTTCAACGGCAGACTCCCCCGCTTGATGTAGGGGCCGTACTTGTACGTGGCGTCTTTCTCGGTGTCCGTCTTGCCCGTGATCGAGCTGTAGAGCGTCAGCTGATTCACGAAGGCCGTCTGGGCTTCGGCCGCCGACCCGACCGCCGTGCCGTCGGTGTGCTTCTTCTCGCCCGGATACACGCCGCCGTGCTGGTGGTAGTAAAGCTCGATCGCGTTCCGCAGCTCCGAGAGGCTCATGTCCAAAGACGAGAGCTTGGCGTCCTCGGTGCTGCTGGTGAACTGCGGAATCGCGATCGCCGCGATCACCCCGAGGATGATGACAACGATCAGCAGCTCGACCAGAGTGAATCCCGACCGTTTGTCGTGAGTGCGCGTCATGAAATCCTTCCTCCTTGCGACGTTCCGTCCTTGCGCACGTGTCGCATCCACCGATTCGATGGAAGAAACCGTCCGTTCCCCCTGTTCATCCCGGTCCCGCGCGGACTTCCCGTGGCGGGATCCGACGCACGACCGGGCTAATGCACCGCCCGAGACATCCTCATGATCGGCAGGATGAAAGCCATGGCGACGAAGCCCACCATCAATCCCATGACCACGAGCATGACCGGTTCGAGCATGATGCTGAGCCGGCGGATATTGCTCTCCAGGTCCTCCTTGTAGCGTTCCGCCAACTTAGCCATCACGATGTCCAACGCCCCCGACGCCTCCCCCGTGGAAACCATCAGCTTGACCGTCTCCGGCAGGAAGGGCGCCTCCTGAAAGGCTTGGGCCATCCCGCGCCCCGCCCGCACCTGCTGCTCCAGCTTCCCGAAGAACTCCCGGTAGTAGGCGTTCCGCACCACCTGGCGGGCGATGCCGATCGCCTCGAGATGGGGAACCCGGCAGCTCAGCAACAGGCCGAGGCTCGAAAACATTTGATACATATAGGTCTGGGTGGTCAGATCGCCCAAGAAGGGCGTGCCGATCTTGAGCCGGTCCCAAACCCGCTGCACTCGCTCCGTTTTCCACAGCCGATAGCCCGCCAGGGCCGTCACACCGGCTATCGGAAGAAGGAGCCACCAACTTGAGCGAATCAGGTCGGCGAAACCGAGCAGCATCGACGTCGCCCGGGGGAGATCGTTCCCCAGAGCGTCGAAAATCTCCGAAAACTTGGGAACCATGTAGGTGAGGAGGAAGATCACCGTCCCCACCATAATCGTCGACAGGACCATCGGATAGGTCATCGCCTCGCGGAGCCGGTTCCGGAGCTGGCGCCGCACCTCCAGGATGCCGCCGACCCGGACGAGGCTCTCCTGCAACGCCCCGCTCGCCTCGCCGGCCCGCACCAGGCTGATGTAGAGGCTGTCGAACACCTTCGGGTGCTTCTGGAGACAGCTGGAGAGGTCGCTCCCCTCTTCGAGCCTGTCGTGCACGTTGCCGAGCACCTTCCGGAGCGGCGGAGACGCCACCTGTCTCGAGAGGGCTTCCACCGACGGCACGAGACCGTTGCCGGTCTCGATGAGGAGGGCGAGTTGCTGCGTGAAGAGAACCAGCTCCTGCAGCCCCACGTTCTTCGGCTCCATGAGGTGGATCTGATTGAGCCGGTCGAAGAACTGCGCGGCGCCGCCCCTCTCTCCTTTCGCGGCGGCCGGGCCGCCCGCCGGCGTCGCCGGAAGGCGTTGCGCTCTCTCCGCCGTTCCCTTGCCGCCGCCCTTCTCGGGGGCGTTCACGTTTTGCGCGATTTCGATCGCCATTTCCGCTCTCCTCACACAAAAGATCGGAATTTCCCCCTCCGGACTTTAGGGGCTTCGGAGCGGACCAATTCCTTGCCGGAAAAGGGCTTGGAGGGGACGGGGACCAGCACCCGGAGAGTGATGGTCAAGCCGCGGCCCCGCGGGGCCGATCAGAGAGAGGAAGAACTGTATCGCCCGAGGCGGCAAGCGGTTCGCCGGGCGGAGCGAAACGAGAAAAACGATGAAGAGGGCGAAAAATCGGAGGAGGAGGGGGGCGGCGGCCTCGGGGAGCCGGGGCGCGTCCTACGTGGCGGTGCTCGTTCTCGTGACGGCCCTCTCGGCGACCGCTCTCGCCTTCGTGAACCGCGTCGGCCTGCAGACGGGCTCCGCCCATCAAGAATGGGAACAGACCCAAGCGGACTATCTGGCCCACGCGGCGATCAATCACGCCATGTGGCGGTTGCTGCACGATCCCGTTTTCGTCGCCACCGCGGACCCCAACAAATACACCATGCACGACTATAACTTTCACAACGTCCTCGGCGGACGTTACGGCTATATGGTGCGGCCCCACACGGACCACACTTTCGCCACGATCGCGGCGATCGGGATTTTCGGTGATTGCATCGCCGAGAGACGCCATGTGATCTGCATCGATGACTAGAATCCCGACAATCGTTTGGGAAACGGCGGGGTGCGCGGCGCGGGGGGCGGGCCGGAGGTCGAGTGAGATGAAAGGCGCGACGAAAAGCGGAGAGGGAATGCGAGCCCGCCGCGCATGCGGCTTCACGCTCGCCGAAACGGCGGCGACCGTCGCGGTGATCGGCGTGGTGGCCGCCGTCGCGCTCCCCTTCTACTCCGGATTTCTAAAGGACACGCACCTCGATAACGCGGCGGAGGAAGTGGAAAGCGCGTTTATTTACGCGAGGACTACGGCTATACGGACAGGACTCCCGTGCCGGATCACTTTCGACGTGGAGACGGACTCGATGATCGTGGAGAGGATCGTCCCCGACCCGGCGGTGTTGGACACGAACCGCACCTATCTGACCCGCGCGGAGGCGCAGACCCGTTTCTACACGCCGGCGGAGCATCCCCTCCGCCCCGACAGGAGCTACAGGGTCCCCTTCCCGTCCGTTCCCCGCTTCGGAGGCGCCGAGATCGCCGGCGCCGATTTCGACGGCGCGGACACGGTCGCCTTCGACCCCTTCGGGAACGCTTCGGCCACGGGATTCGTCCGGGTGGCCCTCGGCGGGGACACCGTCGTTGTCGGCCTCCTCGAATGGGGCGGGGAAATCAAGGAGTTGGAGAAAATCATCGCCAAGGACTGATGAGAGAACGGGGAAGCACAGAAAAGTGAAAAACGCGGGAGAGATGAAGAGGCGCGGACGGCGGCGACGAGTCGCGAGAGGCTTCACACTGGTCGAGGCGGTCCTCTCCATGACCATACTCGGCCTCACCGCCGCGGCGCTCTTCGGCGTCTACGCCTCCGGCCTGCAGGCGATGGAAGAGACGATGCTGCAATCCGAGTTCGAGTCCGCCGCCCGGAGCCGGATGGAGAAGCTTCTCGCTTATAAGTTCGAGCGTCTTTGGGGCGGCGAGGAAACGGTCACGATCGACGGGGACTCCTACACCGTCCGTTGGTGGTCCTCCCCGATGGATATGAACGGCGACTACAACCCGGAGAGCGACGCCAAGCAGGTGTTCGTCCAGTGCGAGGACGTGATCTTCTCGACGATCGTTTTCGACGGGCTTCCCTACCGGATCAAGATCTAGGAGGATGGCCACGCCCATGCGCCGCCGCGGAAAGCGCCCGACCGGCTTCACCCTCGTCGAGGTGGTGATCGCCACCGCCATTCTCGGCATCCTCGCCGTGGGCCTCTCCCGGATGGTGCAATCCCAATTACAGGTGCGCGAGACGGAGAGAAGCGTCCTCGACACCTACCGGGAGGGGCGCGCCGCGATGGCCCGCATGACCCGCGACGTGCGCGTCTGCACGCAGCTCATGATCCCCAACGGCCACAACCCCACCCGGGACATCCTCGCCGTCGCCGGTTTCCACAACGACGACGACGACTACTACTTCAACGACATCCTCTTCCCGCGCGTCGACGAGGATCCCAAGAATGACGTCGGCGACGACGGCAAACCGGGGATCAAAGGCTATGACGACGACGGGGACGGCTGGATCGACATGAGCGGCAACGATGAGGACGACGACGAGGATTACTACGAAACCTACACCAAGAACGAGGACCCGGTGGACGGATTCGACAACGACCACGACGGGACCATCGACGAGGACTACGGCGCCGACATCAACAACGACTACGATGACGGGATCAATGGTTGGGACGACGACGGGGACGGGGGCGTCGACAACGGCGAAGGGAGGGAGGACGACGACGAGGACGACAAGAAAAACGAGGACCCGGTGGACGCCCTCATCTTTCAATTCAACCCGGACTCCAGCCGCGTCGAGGAGGTCCACACCTGGGACCAAGAGACGGGCGTCCTCTGCGATCATGTCACCGGCTTCAGTACCGTCTATTACTACGACAACTACTATACCTACCCGTACATCGAGATCACCCTCACCCTCACCGCCGACAACGGCCGTGTCTTCACATTCTCCGAGAGGGTCTACCCGGAGAACACCGTCCAAAAGATCGGCAGGCGCGTGTACTGAGCCGCGCGCCGTTCCTACCGTTCGATTCTTTCCCATCCCCGTCGCCCGCACACGTTCCCGTTCCCCTGCACGGTTCTTCCCGTCGATCCGCGTTTCGTGTGCGGGTACGTGAACGAGTACGGGTGCGGGAACGAAAAGAGCTTGCGGAGGCGTAGCCATCGCTAAGGTGGAGGAAGCGACGGCGGAAACGCGATGGTGCAGCCCGGGATTCGAGCCCGCAGCAGGAAGACGACGGGAATGCCGGGCCGGCCCGGATTTCTCGTCGTCTTTCGTAGCGAGGGATCGTGGCCCGTGGCGAAACATCGCGTTGGACGAGGAGCTTGCGGAGGCGTAGCCATCGCTACGGTGGAGGAAGCGACGGCGGAAACGCGATGGTGCCGCCCGGGATTCGAGCCCGCAGCAGGAAGACGACGGGAACTCCGGGCTAATCCGTTCCCACCCGGCGGGCCACCTCCTCCAGCGTGGTCTTTCCTTCGAGCACCATCCGGATTCCCTCGGAGCGGAGGGTGGGGAGGTCGTTGCGGGTTTGGTAGCGGCGGATCTCCTCCAGCGACGGATTCTTGAGGAGCAGATCCTGGAAGTCGTTGTCGCCGACGAGCAGCTCGTAGATCCCGAGACGGCCGCGGTAGCCCGAGTCGAAACAGACCGGGCAGCCGCGACCCCGCCGGAGCCGCAGCTTGGTGTCTTCCGCGGCACCGAGCGCTTCCCTCTCCACCGGCGTCGGATAGTACGGCGACGCGCAATCCGGACAGATGGTGCGGACCAGCCGCTGTCCGATCACGCCGATCAGCGACGGCGCCAGCAGGTACGCCTCGATCCCGATCTCCAGAAGACGGCTGATGGAACTGGCCGAGTCGTTGGTGTGCATCGTCGAGAGCACCAGATGCCCGGTGAGCGCCGCTTGCACGGCGATCTGCGCCGTCTCGGCGTCCCGGATCTCCCCCACCATCAGGATGTCCGGGTCCTGCCGGAGCGTGTGCTTGAGGATCCGCGCGAAACTGAGGCCGATCTCCTCCCGCACCTGATTCTGATTGATGATCTCGAACTGATACTCCACCGGATCCTCGATCGTCACGATGTTCTTCTCGATGCAGTTCAGTTCCTTGAGGCCGCCGTAGAGGGTGGTGGTCTTCCCGCTCCCCGTCGGCCCGGTCACCAGGATCAGCCCGTGGGGCCGCGCGAGCAGCGCCCGGAAGGCGGTGAGGGTGCTCTCGCTGAACCCCAGCTGGTCGAGGCTGAGAACGCCCTTCTCCTTGTCCAGCACGCGGAGCACCACCTTCTCGCCGAGCACGCCCGGCAGCGTGCTGAGCCTGAGGTCCACGGTCCGGCCGAGGGCGCACACCTGGATACGGCCGTCCTGCGGGAGCCGCCTCTCGGCGATGTCCAGATTCGCCATCAGCTTCAGACGCGAAAGAACCGGCGCGAGAAGGTCGTGGCGCTGGCGCATCACCTCGTAAAGCACGCCGTCGATCCGGAAACGGACCCGGAAGAACTTGTGCTCCGGTTCGATATGGATGTCGCTCGCCTTCTCCTTGACCGCCTTCAGAATGACCTGGTTGACCAGGTTGATGATCGGGCTCTCGCCCGCCATCTGGGCGATGTCCTCCACCGGGCTGTCGCTCTCCACCGAAACGAGTTCCAGCTCTCCCTCATCGAGGGGCGGGAGGACCTCCTCGATGGACCCTCCCTCATCGAGCCCGTAGGATTCGTCGATCATCTTGAGGATGTCTTCGCGATTGCTGACCACCGGCTGGATCTCGCAGCCCGTCATCTTGCGGATCACGTCGAGAACGAAGATCCGGTTCGGGTCGCCGATGGCGAGGGTGAGTTTGTTGTGGACCTTGAAGAGGGGGAGGACTTCGTAGAGTTTCGCCTTCTCCTGCGGCACCAGATCGACGATCCGCGGATCGACGAGCCCCTTGCGGAGACGGAAGTAAGGGAGCCCGGAGCGCTCCGCCAACGCACGGGCGATGTCCTCGACGGTGACGTACTTCTTCTCGACGAGGACCTCGCCCAGGCGCCGGCCGGACCGCCGGTTGATGGCGAGCGCTTCTTCTTTCTGTTCTTCCGTGATCAGACCCTGCTCGACGAGCAGGTTGCCGAGCAGGACCCGTCGCGTGGCGGGTTGAACGGTCACAAGAAACTCCTGCCGGCGTTTTCGATGTCCTCGTACACGGGGATGACCTGGTCGAGCCGGGTGAGGGCGAGGATGTCCTTGCAGACCGGGCTCACATTGGCGAGGCGGAGCGATCCGCCCGCGTCGCGCATCTCCGTCGAGAGGTCCTGCAGGAACTCCAGGCCGCCGCTGTCGATGGAGGGAACGCGGCGGCAGTCGATCACCAGGTTCGCCGAGCCGCCCGCGCCCGCCGACCGGACGCTCTCCCGAATGCTCTCCAGGTTCTCCTCCGTCAGCGAGCCGTCCGGCGTGAGATAGGTCGCCGCTCCCAGTTCCCTCGTCTTAACCTTCATGGATTCCTCCGATCGGGACGGGCTGGGCGCCGCCCGGTTCCGGAGACTCCACCGCGCCGTCGGCGGCCAGTTCCAGAAAGACGCGGACCATCTCCGGGTCCAGCTGAGTGCCCGCGACGGAACGGATGATATCCACCGCCTTCTCGTGGGATCCCGCCGGGCGATAGGGCCGGGCGGTCGTGATCGCGTCGTAGGTGTCCGCCACGGCGATGATCCTTCCGTCCAGGGGGATCTTCTCGCCGGCGAGCCCGTCCGGGTAGCCCCTCCCGTCGTAGCGCTCATGGTGGTGCCGAATGCCGGGGAGGATGTTGCTGAGCTGCGCGATCGGCTCCAGCATGCGGACCCCCGCGCCGGGGTGGGTCTTCACGATCTCGTATTCCTCGTCGGTCAGGCGTCCCGGCTTCAGGAGCACCTTGTCGTTGATCGCGATCTTCCCCACGTCGTGAAGAAGCGCCGCCCAGGAAAGGTCCTGGATCCGCGGGGCGGGGAAACCGAGCCGGTTTCCGATCAGAAGGGAGATGCGGAACACGCGCTCCGAATGACCGCGGGTGTACTCGTCCTTCGCCTCGATGGTGTTCACCAGGCTCCGCACCACGTTGAAGAGGAGCTGTCGCAGCTCCATGTACAGTTCCCGTGTCGTGGCGGTGTTGGAGAGTTCCGCCACCAATCCCTCCAGGAGGCGGATCTCCCCGGTCTCCAGCTCGCTTTCGGAGAGGGTGCGGAAGAGACCGGCGTACCCCGCTACCTCGCTTTGCACCCAGAGCGGGATCAGCACGTACTCCACGCGCCCGTAAGGGGAATCCACCAGGTTCCGGAAACGGACGTTCCGCTCGGCGTCTCCCGGTTTCACGTCCCGGGCGAGGTCGGCGTAGATCTTCTTGAGGACGTTGGGGTTGTCGGTCAACCAAAGGAGGCATTCCGGCAGGATCAAACCGGGGCCGGCGCTCCAGGAGAGAACGTCCTCGCGCGGGAAGTACTGGACCAGAAGGCGGTTCTCGAGTATGTCCGCCGTCTCCTCGAGGAGGCGGCGCGCGTTCCCCTCGAAGCTGTCGTTCGGGCGAATCACGCGGGCGAACCGGTAAAGGAGATCGACCTGGTCGTAGGACTGGGCCAGGTCGTCGGTCATCCGTTGGATTTCCCGCTCGAGGCCGTAGCGCTCGCCGACCACGCCGGCGAGGCTGTCCAGGAAGGGCGCCAGCCGCTTTCGATTTTCACGGGTGACCACGCTCCCCAGCGTTCCCTCTCCGCCGTCGATCGTCGCGACGGAGCCCGGCGCGCCGGCCGCGGCCGGTGTCCCCGCGCCCCCTCGGGGGAAGGACAGGATCACGTCGCCGTCGGCGTCCAGCACCGCGAGCGGAACGTCGACGGCTTCCGACAGACGGCTGAACAGATCGGCGCAACCTTCACGGATGAATCCCGCGAAATCGTCGCGCTTCGGATCCGTCATTTCCCCCTCCATCTCCCCGGTCTTCACTCGCCCGCGACTCCCACCATCAACCGCCGCCGTACCAGACGCAGCAGATGCCGGGGTCCGACCGGTTTCTCCACGAGCTGTATGTTGTCGAAACGCTCGACCCAGGACCGCTCGTCCTCATGGGCGCGCGAAGTGACGATGAAGATGAACTCCGGGAGGTGGGTTTTTTCCTCGGCGAGGGCTTCGCAGAGCCGCCGGCCGTCCATCCTCGGCATGTGGAGATCGCTGATCAGGATGTCGTAGAGTTCGTCGCGGCGTATTTTCTCCAGCGCCTCCTGGCCGTTGGAGGCCGTGGCGACCGTGAATCCGGCCCGTTCGAAGTTGCGCACCAGGATCCGCCGTACGCTGGAGTCATCGTCCACGATGAACGCCCGCAAGTTCTCCACTGCCTTTCCCCCCGTTGGTCCGGACCGCTCCGGTTGATGCATGCGCCGGTCGCTCGTATTCGCCTAGGTCATGGTCTCCACGACGTCCAGGCGGGCGCCGGCTTCCTTGATGGGAAGTCGAAAACGGAACCGGGTGCCGGCCCCGACTTCGCTCTCCACGGTGATTTCGCCCTCGTGGGCTTCCACGATCTCCTTGACCAGCGAAAGGCCCAAGCCGGAACCGTTCAGCTTGCGCACCTCTTCCTGTTCCGACCGGTAAAAACGCTCCCAGATCTTGTCCAGCGCCCCCTCGGGAATGCCGAAGCCGGTGTCCTGCACCTCCACCTCGATCGCGCCGTCCCCTTCTTGTGCGCTGACCGTGATCTCCCCCCCCTCGGGCGTGTACTTGATCGCGTTGGAGATCAGGTTGTTGATCGCCACGCCGAGGAGGTCCTTGTCGCCGGCGAGGGCCGGGAGGTACTCTGGCACTCGGACGGTGAAGCGTTGCGCCTTCCCCTCCGCCTGGCGCCGGAGCGACTCGGACTGCTCCTTCAGCAGCGCCGCGGGCTTGATGAAGGAGAATCGGACCGACAGGTTCCCCATCTGGATCCGCGAAAGCTGGAGCAGGTTGGAGATGAGCTGCGCCATCCGCGTCGTCTCGGCGTTCAGCGTGTTGCAGAAATCCTTCCGCTCCTCCGGCGTGAGATCCTCCCCCTCGGCCAGTTCCTCGACGAAGGTGATCACCGTGTTCAAAGGCGCTTTCAGCTCGTGGGTCACCTGAGAGAGAAACTCCGCTTGGGCCCGCTGGGAGGCTTCCTGGGCGGTGACGTCCCGCATCGTGTAGAGCGTTCCCGCCGTCCGTTCGCCCGCGGCGAGAGGGATCCGGCTGAAGAGGATATTCCTCTCCCGCGCCCCCTTCTCGACGGGAAGGACGGTCCGGCCGGTCTTCTCGGCCTCGCGCACGAGCCGCCGGAACTCGGGATGGCCCTCCAATTCCCGCACGCCCGCTCCGTCGTCGTTAATACCCAAATAGTTCAACGCCCGGCGATTGACGAGCACCACGTTCTTCAACAGATCGGTGACGATCAGGCCGTCCGGGAAGGCGTCGAGGATCATCTCCATCCGTTTCTTCTCGTAGTTGAGGAGCCGGGACTTGATGATCAGCTCGTCCTTGACGCGGGTAAGCGCCGTGACTCGCGTGACGGTCATGTCCATGATCCCCGACTCGTCGCCCGTCTCGTTTTCGTCCTCCGCGGCGGCGTTCTTCTCCTCGCACTCGAGCGCGCCGGCGAGGCGGTTCATAAAATCCGAGGCGGGGCGCATCGCCCAGCGGATGGTCCCCTGGGTGACCAGAGTGAAGGCGAGCAGCAGGAGGCCGGCGGGAAGAAGCATGCGGACCCAGTCGGCGGAGAGGCCGGTCGAATCCGGATCGGGCAACAGGAGTGCCGCCGTTCCCTCGACGCCCTCCGCCCCGAGAAGCGGATGCAGGATCACCCGCCCGCCGCTTTCGCCGAAGAGTTCCATCGACAGAAGGGCGCTCTCCCGCTCGCCGATCGGGCCGATCGGGAGCGGTGTGCCGAGCGAGGACCCGGCGAGAGAGACATCGGTGTGCGCGACGATAAGCCCCGTGTCGTCCACGATCGCGGCGGCGCGCAGGTCCCCGCCACGGGTGGCGCATTCGAGCACGCGAAGGAGCCGCGCCGAGTCACCGGCGGAGTAGTCCGGCCCCGCGGCCTGCGCCAGCAGTTGCGCCAGCGAGTGGCTCTT
Organism: Candidatus Eisenbacteria bacterium; assembly: GCA_016930695.1. Lineage (NCBI taxonomy): Bacteria > Candidatus Eiseniibacteriota > Candidatus Eiseniibacteriota bacterium. Next base: position 61,807 of record JAFGGD010000044.1, on the reverse strand, counting down.
GGAGGTGAGCCTCTTCGACTCCTCCATGCTCTCCCCTCGCTGCAACAGCCAGGTCGTTCCCACGGCGAGAATGAGAAGCGCCGCTCCTTGCAGGAACACCCATCGCATAGGAAAATTCGCCGTCCGCAGTCCCCACCGCGTTCCACCGCGGGCGTCCGTCGTTTTTTTATTTTTCTCGTGATGCAATTCGATGATCTCCCGCACTCGGCCGTCGTTCGTCGCAAAGGACTGTTCGCGAGAGAGATGCCGCAAAACCGGGGACGTTGCGGTCTCCCGCGGGTTGTCTTCTAACGGTATCGGCAGGAAGGGCTTTCCTCTCCACCCCCGGGGCGCATCGGGCGCCGTGAGGACGGGGAAACTCCCCCGGGGGGAGAGGAGCGCCGGCGGGCGCTTCGCGCCCTTTCGGGGAATGCGCGGAGGGCGCGAGAGGCCGAGGGGACGGAGCGCGGAAAGGGAAGAAAAGAAAAGACCGGGTGAAAAAGGGTCGTTTTTTGGAAAGCGGTCCGCCGCGGGAATCGGCCGCCGCCTTTATCGATCGTTTTCTTCGGACCGGAGGAAAACGTCCAGTTCGTCGAGAGTGATCCACTCGTATCGGATCACGCCGTGGTCCCAGACGAAACTCCCGACGCGATGATTCAGAAGAAAGCGGCACCGGGCTCCGTGGGGCGTTTCGGAGAGGGAATCGGCATAGGCGTGGAGCCGTTTCTCGTGGCCGAAGCGGGAGAAGTTGCTCGTCATGGTCCACTCCCGGACGAGGCGGGGCTCCTCGGCGAGGACGCGGCCGAGCTCCTCCGCCGAGATCGGCGCGGGAACGTCCCGGTTCGTGCGGATGAAAATCGCCGACACCTTTTCGCGGGGAGTCCCCTCGCGCGCCAGGCGCGACAGATCCGCGTCGCCCGGCCTCGCGGCGACACCGAACACGACCTCGAAGAGGGCGATCAGGAGGAGCGCGATGTGCGGGAAAAACCGGCGCGGCGCGCTTCGCCCTCTTTCCTCGATTCTCGGCGCCCGCTCACCAGCCGTCATGCTACCAAACCCTCCGGAGCAGGACTAAAAGCTCCGCGGAGTTCAGGACCCAGAAGAAGAGGAGCGCCGCCCATGCCGCTGCGATCGTCCACCGCTCCGCCGCACGGAGGCGCCCCTCCCCTCCCGCGAGGGTCCGCCCGGCGAGCACGATCAGGACCGGCAGCACGGGCACGCGGAAACGGGACGCGCCGACGAGAAGACCGGCGGTGAGAAAGAGCGCCGCCGGAAGGAGCGCGAGAATCCACCCGTCCCGCCGCCGGACGGCGTGGAAGATCCCGGGGACGGCAAGAGCCGTCACGGCGGCGGAGGCGAAGAGCGCGAAAAGGACGAAGGCGCGGCGCACCGGCCCGGCGCTCAGGATGCCGGGGTACAGGCGGAGCGCGTAGTGGCGCACCGGATTGGACGTCGGGGAGAGATAGTCGGCGATCCGTTTGACTCGGGAGCGGAGCACGTAACCCGGGTTCGCCCGGGCGAATCGGATCCCGGCGGCCGTGTCCTCCCGGGATCGGTCGATGATGTTCATCGCTTCGGAGCGCTTCCACGCGGGAGGGGGCGAGCCGAGGAAGGGGCCCGCGACGCGCCGGTTGGCGCGGACCATGTCGGCGATCATGTCCGACGGATAATCCAGGTTGCGATACGTGCCGTTCAGTCCGACGTAGCAATTCATGCCGAGAGTGGCGCCGACCGGCTGCCACCTCCCGTAGACGGAGTGATTGCGGATCGTCCAGGGGAGGATCACGACGAGAACGGCGAGCGCGGTGAGCGCCGCGCCGCGGGCGCCGGCGCCGCGTCTTCCCGCGCCTTCCCGGAGAAAAAGCCAGAGCAGGATCACCGCGACGAGGGGGAGCGCCCCTTCTTTTACGAGGAGCGCGCCGCCGAAAAGGAAACCGCCGAGAAGGAGCCGGACGTCCCCCCGCGCGCCCGGCGCGGGCGCGACGTTCGGGCCGGCGATCAGGGCGAAGGCGGAGAAGAAGAGAGCGAGGAAGAGCGTCTCCGGCCAGAGGGTGTGGGTGTAGCCGATGAGGGGCGGATAGAGCGCCCAAACCCAGAGGGCGGCGCGGGCGGCGCGGCGATCGAAGAACCGGAGACCCAACCGATAAACCGATGCGCCGATCACGCCGGAGAGAAGAACCTGGACCGCCTTGGCCGCGAGGACGCCGCCCCCACCGGCGGCGCGGAGAAAGAGCGAGAGAAAGAAGGGATATCCGGGCGGCCAGAGAAAGCGGACCCAATCGGAGTAGACGCCGAAGCGGTTCCAGCAGGCCGCCAGATAGAGATAGGTGGACTCGTCGGCGTGGGGCTCGATATGGGGGGCGAGGAGGAGGAAGAGGAGCCGCACCCCCACGCCGAGCGCCGCGATCGCGATCCAGGAAACACGCAAAAGGCTCCGCCCTCCCTCCGCGCGGCGGGCCGCCCGCGCGCCTCGCCGCCGAACCGATTATATCGCCTTCGGTTGGCGGTCTCAATCTCCGGCCGTCGCCGCGGCCCGGACGATTTTCATTGACCCGCGACCGTTTCTTGCCGCATCAACAAGTCGGGGCTCGAACGCAGGAGGGAGAACCATGAAGGGAAAAAGGTTCTGGATCGCGTCGGCGGTGCTCTTCATCGTCTGGATGATCCTCGACTATCTCTTCCACGAGGTCCTTCTCGGCGACGCCTATCGAGCGACGCCCGGCCTGTGGAGATCGCCGGAGGAGATGTCCCGCCTGATGCCGCTCATGGGGCTCGGGACGCTGATCTACTGCGTCTTCTTCGTCTTCGTTTTCAGCAAGGGACGTGAGGGGAAGGGAATCCGCGAGGGGCTCCGCTTCGGCCTTTCTATCGGCATCCTGTTCAGCGCGCCGATGGCGATCGGGAGCTACGTCTCCATGCCGCTGACCGGCTGGCTCGCCGGCATGTGGTTCGTGATCGGCATGGTGGAGAACCTGGTGGGCGGGGCGATCACCGCGGCGATCTACCGGCCGCCGGGATCCTGAGCGAGGGAAGGCACATCCTCCCTTCACCGACTTTCCCACCCGTCAAGGAGGCGACGGTCAGGCGCCCGCGCCGGTCCGGGCCGCCGCCTCCCGATACGCCTCGGTCACCGCCGAGGCGGGACCGACCGCTCGGATCTCCCCTCCTTCGAGCCAAACCGCTCGATCGCAAAGCTCCGTCACCGCGCCCAGATCGTGGCTCGTGAGGATCAACGTTCCCCCTTCCCGGCGGTGCGCGCGCAGCCTCTCCAGGCAGCGCCCGCGAAAACTCTCGTCCCCCACCGCGAGAACCTCGTCCAGGAGGAGCACGTCGGGACGCACGCCGAGGGAGACGGCGAAGGCGAGGCGCGCACGCATCCCCGAGGAGTAGTACTTCACCGGCGTGTCCAGGAAATCACCGATCTCCGCGAAAGCGAGGATCTCGGGAAAACGCCTGTCCAGCTCCGCCGGCCTCATGCCGAGGATCGCGCCGGAGACGCGCGCGTTCTCCGTGCCGGTCAGCTCCGGATGGAAGCCGACGCCGAGGTCCATCACCGCCGCCAAGCGTCCCTCCACGCGGATCGTTCCCTCGGTCGGCTTGTAGATGCCGGCGATGAGCCGGAGAACGGTGCTCTTTCCCGATCCGTTCGGCCCGATGAGCGCGACCGCCTCGCCCGGATCGACGCGGAGACGGAAGCCGCGCAGCACGAACTCGGCGCCCCGCACGTCGACGGGGCGGCGGCGCGCGACGCGGATGAACCACTCGCGGAGTGTCGTGGTGCGGTGCGTGTAGTAGTAAAAACGTTTCACCACGTCCCGGCAGTCCACCGCCGGCGCGGGGGCGGCGCGACTCTCAGAGGAGTTCATTGCACGCCTCCTCGGAGCGGTGGAAGACCGCGTACCCCGCGAGGAACACGACGATCGACGACGCGGCGACGACGCCGAGCAACGCCGGCGACGGAATCCGCCCCTCATAGAGCGTCTGTTGGTAGAGGGTGAGTATCCCGGCGAGGGGATTCAGAAAATAGAAAGCGCGATAGGGATCGGGCACCATCGAGGCCGGATAGAACACCGGCGAGAGATAAAACAGCGCGGTCATCAGGATGGGGAGCGCGTGCTGCACGTCGGTGAAGCGCGTCGAGAGGACCGCCACCGGCATCATCAGGCCCGCGGCGATCAGGAATTGAAAAAGGATCAGCAGAGGCAGGAAGAGGAGCCCGGGAGGGAAACCGTGATGATGCGCCGCCACGATCACCACGAGGACGAGAAGGATCTCGGCGGCAAATTCCACCAGACGGGAGAGGGCGGCGCCGAAGAGGAGCACCTCTCGAGGGAAGGCGACGCTCCGGGCGAGGGAGGAATGCTCCTGCAGCGTGTAGGAACCGGAGAGAAGCGTGTGCTGCACCGTGTTCCAGACGAAGTAACCGCTCAGGAGAAAAGCCCAATAACCCTCGATCCGGATCCGCACCACGGTGCGGAAAACGGCGGTCAGAATAACGACCACGAGAAGAGGGTTCAGCAGGGTCCAGAGGAAACCGAGGGAGGAACGCTGGTACTTCACCTTCAGGTCGCGGATCACCAAGCTCCGGAGGAGGTACCGGCTCCGGCGGATCCCTTCCCAACGGCCGCGCGCGGCGCGGAGCGCGGCCGTCCACCCGCCGCCGGCCCTCATCGTTCCCTCGCGAGTGGGCGGGGCGAGGCGTCCGCCCGCAGGTTCGCCGCCGCGAGCCCGCCCCGCGCCAAACCGGCGGCGTAGGCGGCCCGCTGAAGGAAGAGCAGGGGCCAGAGGAGGAGCGGCTCCCACGTCCCCGCGCGGAGCCAGCATCCCATCACGTAGAGGAACGAAAGCGCGCCGAGGGGAACACCCGCGACGGCGACGAGTCGCGGGTGACGGTAGAGGCGGCTCCAGCGGACGATTCGAAGCCCCGCCTTCGCTTCGGCCGCGCCGCGACCCCAGCGGTAGCTCCGCGCGAGAACGCTCCGGAAACCGGGCCGCCCGGAGAAGCGCGCGCGCGCCGCGGGCTCGAAGAGAATCGTCCCTCCGGCGGCGGCCAATTCCCCCTGCCAGGAAAGCTCTTCATGGGCGAAGCGAACCGCCCGCCGATCGTCGAAACGGGCGGTATTCAGGAAGACGCCCCGCCTCACGCTCAGATTGCAGGGAGAGTGTTGCCGGACGGGACCCCGGCGGCGACGGGGGTGCATGTGGTAGCAGCAGCCGTAGTAATCCGACCGGATCGAGATCGACTCCCCGGGCGGAAGGACCAGGGGACCGCCCACCGCTTCCGCGCCGGACCGGTGCCCATCGAGCATCGCCCGGAGCCAACCCGGTTCGGGGACGCAGTCCGCGTCGAGAAAGAGGATCGGATCGCCGCGGGACGCCTCGGCGCCCCGGTTGCGCGCCGCCGCGGGTCCCCCCCCGGCGCGAGCGCCCGCGCCGACCACCCGCGCGCCGGCCCGCTCCGCCTCGCGGATGGTCCCGTCCGTCGAGCCGTCGTCCACCACGATCGCCTCCAGCTCCGTCCCCTCCGGGCGCTGCTCCAGCGCCGCCCGCACGGTTCGGCCGATCCGCGCCTCTTCGTTCCGCGCCGGGATCACCACCGAAACGACGGGAAAAACCGCGGCCGCGGCGTCAGCGCTCACTCTTCGCGCCCCCCGTGACGCCCTCGTAGAGATCGGCGACGCGTCCGACGAAGGCGGGCCACCCCAGCTCCGCTTCGGCGTAGACGCGCGCCGCCGCGCCGAGCCGGACCGCTTCTTCGCGGTCCCGGATCAGTCGGACGATGGCGTCCGTGAGGGCGTGGACTTCCGGCCGCGCGAGGACGGCTCGCTCTTCGTTCAGCACGCGCCTGTGCGCCATGATGTCCGTGGCGGCGATCGGAAGACCGGCGGTCATGTAATCGAAGACCTTGAGGGGGAGGTTGTCGCCGAAAGCGCGCGGAGAGACCGCCACGTCGGCGAGCGCGAGACAAGCCGAAAGGTCCCTGCGGGGCCGGCGAGGGAGGATTCGGAGCGAACCGTTCCGCGACATCCCTTCCGATAGGCCCAAGAATCGAAGCGCGTCTCTCTCTCCCGCGCCGACCAGGAGGAAAAACGCCTCCGGCGCGCGGCGCATTACCTCGGGGATCGCCTTGGCGAGCAGATCCAGTCCCTGATAGGACTCGAAAGTTCCACAGTAAAGAATCACGCGGCGTTCCGGTCCGATCCCCAGCCGTTCCCGCTGGCGGGCGATCTCCTCGGCCGGAACCGCCTCGGCGAACTCGCCCGCGAAGCGCCACTCCCTCACCCACGCGTTCGGGACGAGGGCGCGGACCCGCTCCTCCAAGCCGCTGCTGCAGATGATCCGGTCCGACCGCCGCACGAGCCGGCGCACGCACCGGCGGAGCGCCCGTTGGGCGAGGGGACCGCGAAAAACGAAATGCTTCCGCATCTGTTCCGGGAGGTAGGACTGCATGTCGTAGATCACCGGGATGCCGAGGGGGCGGGCGTAGTGCGCCGCCGGAAAGGCGGACTCCTCCACCGCGTGGACGCAGCGGTACGCGCCGCTTCGCAGTCGCCGCCGAATCTCCGGCGTGAGAAGAAGATCGAGAAGGACTTTCCGCAAAGAAAACCCGATCGGAACGCTTCGGATGCGAAGAGGATTGGCGACGCGGATCACGCGGACGCCGGGGATCTCCATGTCGGCGCCGACGGGAAAGGTCAACAGGTCGACCCGTTCCCCCCGCTCGGTGAGGGCGCGTAGAAGCTGCAGCACCGCGATCGGCGTCCCCCGGTCCTCGTAAAAGGGTTGGGGGGCGATCACGAGGATCGCTCCTTTCCCCGTGGATGGCGACTGGGTTGTCATCGTCCCGCCTCGCCCGAGGGGCTCCGCCTCGGCGCCCGCCCCCGCGACCGGCCGAAGAAGGGTTTCTTTCGGACCCGGACCGGCGCGAAGACCGGCAATTCGCTCTCTATCTACTATCGATCTTTTGAAAGCGTATCTAAAGGGCGGTCGAGCGTGAATGATTATCGCGGTCCATGAGGGGGAGAAGGATCTCCTCGAAAAGCCGAACCGCCCCCTCCAGGTCGTGGGCGCGGGAGCGCTCCGACGCGCGAGCCGCGAGCCGCTCCCGGAGCGCGCGGTCGCCGAGGAGGCGCTCCATGGCGAGGGCGAGAGCGTCCGGATCGCCGGGCGGAACGAGCAGGCCGGCGGCACCCCCTTCCAGCATTTCCCGGACGCCGGGCGAGCAGTCGGCGGCGACGATCGGCAACCCGAGGATCATCGCTTCGGCGAGGGTGTTGGGCGCGGCGTCCTCCCGTGAGGGGAGGACGAAGAGGTCCGCCCGAGCGATGACCGTCCAGGGCCGGGACAGCTCGCCGAGAAAACGGACCCGGTCGCCTAACCCAAGGCGCTCGGCGGAGTTCTCCAACTCCCCCCTCTCCGGCCCTTCGCCGATCAACGCCAGCCGGGCGCCCGGGCTTTCCGGCAGCGCCGCCATCGCACGAAGGAGCAGGTCGAAACCCTTGATCGTAACGAGTCGCCCCACCGCGACGATCCTCGCGCCCGCCCCCTCCCCCCAAGGATCCTCGGACGGGGGGCGCGCGGCGGCGGCCAGGACCGCTTCCCGGTCGACCGGGTTGGGCAGAACCACGATCTTCTCCGGCGACGCGCCGAGACGTTCCGTGAGGTCGAGGCGCACCCCCTCGGAGACGGCGATGATCCGGTCCGCCTCGCGGAGAACGAGGCGGGCGATCCAGCGATGGAGGGTGCGCGACGCCGCGGAACGATGGGCGCTCTCCAGGTGAAGGCTCAGCATCTCGTGCACGCAGACGACGAGGGGAAGATCGGAGAGGAAGAAGAGCTTGGCGAGCGCCGCCACCCGGTTGCTCTTCAGAAGGAAGGAGCAGAGGAGCCGGCACTCCTCTCGCCGGGCGATCCGGGCGATCCGGCGCGCCTCGACGAGACGCTCCAAAAGGGGGAGTCGGGAGAGAACGCGGCGGAGACCGGCGGAAACGCCCCCTTCACCGCCCCCGTCCAAAGAGGCGCGGGCGACGAGCCCCTTCCGGAGCCGGTTCCCCTCCGAGACGATCGGCGCCTGCAGAACCGGCACCGGTTCGATCGCGACCATATGGTTCACATACAAGGAAAAAACGCGTTCCGCGCCGCCCGTCTCCAGGCTTCGAATGAGAAAGAGCGCACGCGTTGAAGCCCCGGCCCGAACGCCGGAACCCCCGCGGGAGGACTCGGCCGAATCCGCTTGGATCATCGTCCCGACGCCTCCTCCATCTCCCTCTCGAAGACGGCCCGCACCCGCGCCGGTTCGTAAGGCCGCACCCTCTCGTCCGCGCGCGCGGCGACCCTCTCCCGGAGCGCGCCGTCCGCGAGCATTCTCTCCAGAGCGACGGCGAGCGCCGCGGGATCCTCCGGCGGCGCCAGAAGCCCGTGGTTCTCGTCGGGCACGAACTCCCGTACTCCGGGCGAGCAGTCCGCGGCCACCACCGGCACGCCGAGGGCGATCGCCTCGCCGAGCACGAGGGGGAGCCCCTCGGTGCGGCTGGAGAGGACCAGGCATCGCGCCCGAGCCATGTACGCCCAGGGGTTGGCTCGAAAACCGGCGAAGAGGACCCGGCCCGCGATTCCCTCCTCTTCGGCGATCTTCTCCAGGAGGGGGCGCTCCGCGCCGTCGCCGACCAGAACAAGACGCGCGCCGATCCCCTCGGGGAGGAGCGCGAATGCGCGCAGCAGAATGTCGAAGCCCTTGACCCGGACCAGCCGCCCAACCGCGGCGACCACCGGGCGCCCGTTTCCGAAAATGTTCTCTTCCGGCGTTTCGGCGGCCAGGGCGAGCAACCGCTCCCGATCGATCGGATTCGGCACGACGCGGATCTTCCCGTCCGGCACGCCGAACCGCTCGACCAGGTCGCGCCGGATACCCTCGGAGGCGGCGACGATGCGGTCCGCCCTCCCATACAAGTGCTTCACGACCAGGCGAATCAGAAAACGCTCATGCGGGGGCGTCTCCTCCCGAATCAAGCGGCTCTTCATGCTATGTACGTGAATCAAAACGCGCAGCCGCCGATGGAAGAGCAGTTTGGCCAGGATCGCGATCCCGTTGGTGAAGGGGAGGATGGAGACGACGAGAACGCACCGCTCCTCCCGGGCGAAACGGGCGAGCAGACGCGCCTGTTTGAGCAGAAAGCAGACGCAGAGAGGGAGCGCCGACCATCCCTGTTGCGCGGCAGCGCGCCCGTCCCGACTCCTCCCGCGGGAGGCGCCGGTCCACCCCACGAAGAAAAAAACAAAACCGGCGCGGAGGCGCCAGCCCGAGGCGCGAAAGACGCGTTCCGCCTCCTCGATCAATCGTGTCGTCCGCGGGCCGCACCGTTCCTTCGTCCGCGCCCGGAGTCGAGAGTCGGCGAGGCACAGCCTCCTCTTAAAACGGCGGAATCGAACGACGGCTCGCCTGCGACGCCTGCGGAGGGCGCGGCGCAGACGGCCCCGGGTCCTCTTCCGGGGAGCCGGGCCTCTTCCGTGGTCGCCGATGACGTGGACCGGCACGCCCGGGTCCAGTTCGTCGAGGAGATCGCCGCGCAGGTGCTGCACCAGAACGATCGGGCGGAAACGCCGGAGACCGTTCACGTGGTGCAGGCAAACCCGCTCCGCTCCTCCCGCCTCGAGGGTGGGGAGAAAGAAAAGCGCCGCCGGGCGTTCGTCCCGCCCCTCCGCCGGACCCGTCAGAGGATCACGCACAGAGTTCCTCCCCTCGCGGCGGACCGCGGCAATTCCACGGCGTAACCGTCTTCGTCACGAGTCACCCGGACCGCCTCACCGTCCAGGAGGATCGCGCGCGGCGGAGAGGCGGCGTGGAAACGAATGCGCTTCTCCTCCTCCGCCGTTCCGCCGAGCACGATCTCGACGCGCCCCTCCCCTTCCCGGTAGTCGAGGAAAGGGACCGTCGACTCGACGACGACGAAGCGCTCGCCGGCGACGGCATGAACGCGCACGGTCCCGTCGGTGAAAAGAACGCCACGCGCCGCATGCGAAGGGGGCCTGTCGAGACTCTGCATGTCCGCGCCGATGAGCACGCAGGAGCGGTTTGTTTCGAAGGTGAACCGCGCACGGGAACGGGAGGAGATGCGCGCTTCCACGTCCCCGTCTTCGAGAACGCGGACGGAGGAGAGCCGCTGGGAGACGTAGACGAGCCTCGTCCCCCGGAACGGCGCCGGCCCGAACTCGATCGCGATCCGGTTCGTCCCCGGCTCCAGGTCCGGCAGGATCACCCGGTCGTCCCGGAACGCTCGGTGTTCCCTTCCGTTCAGACGGACCGAGACGATCGGGCCCGGCGGGTTCTCGATCCGCACCGCCATCCCGCCCGTCGATGACGCCAGCGAGTCCGGGTCCTCTCGGGGAAGGCGGATCTCCACGTCCGCCCGGCGCTCCGACGAGGTCCAGGAGAAACCGCAGTCGGCCATCACGCGCAGCTTGCGCGTCAACTCCACGGGGCGGGGCGCGTAGATCGGCGACGAAGCGAATCGGGCCGCCATTCCTTCATAATAAGGGGCGTGGCTCGGAGGCTTCTCCATGCCGCCGCCGAGGAAGCGGGGGAGACGCGTCCGCCAGGTCGGCTTTACGAGGGAGCGGGAGCTGATCGAGTAGTCGTGCCACATCGGATGGAAGAGAACGCCGCGCCGCACGTCCCGGAGCATATGGTCGAAGATCGACTCCTGCAGCGCCGAGACTTCCGACACCGAGCGCTCCCAACCCTCGGCGTAGAACCACTCGTAGTCGGGCGAGGAGGAACAGTTCAGCACGAAAAGATCACGGCCCGCTCCGCAGAACCATTCCATCACGCCGTAGGCGTGGGGCACGTTCTGCGAATAGCCGTGCGTGAGGAAGACCGGGAACCGCTCCGCGATCAGTCCGTATCGTCCCATGGGAAGCTGGTCGTTCGGATTGATGAACCAATCGATCGGGTGGTCCGGGCCGCCGGCCTCCCGGAGCCCCAGCTCCATCTCCGCCACCGAAGAATCCAGCTCGCTCCGGGCGCTCTCTTCGTCCAGGTCTCCGTTGATGATGTGGCGGCGGCTGTGCGTCGCGACGATGCCGCCGGCGCTCTCGATCTCCCTGAGAAGGGGGGCGATCCGTTCCCAGCCCGAGGCGGCGGCGGAGGCGGTCACCACGCCGTAGACCGTCGACACCCCCGACTCCCGCGCCATCCCGGTCAGAAAGCGGACCGCCTTCTCCTGCACTTCGCCGTTCCAGCTCCAATCGGCGTCCAGACGGGCCAGAACGGCGGCGTCGGCGTTGACGAGCTGCAGCGCCGGAACGGGGTCGTCGACGCTCCCGTACACGACCCACTGCACGAGAGGGACGATGCAATCGTAGAGGCGGTTCGGGTAGAAACCGGACGGCTCGTGGTTCCGGAAGGAGATCGCCGTCCCCGCCGAGGCGGCGAAATCGCTCAGAAGGGCGATCCGCTTCCCGTCCCCTTCGCGCACCGAGAGATAGGGGAATCCGTCCTTCGCGCTCCAGGAGGAGAGCAGTTCCGCGCCCCCTTCCCGGAAACGGAGGATCCGGAGGCCGTCGTCGAGGCATTGCGTCAGCATCTCACCCGGAGCGCAGGCGCGCGTGATCGGATGGTCCGCCCTCTCCACGCGGATCCTGTGGCGCGTGTCGCCCCGGAACCCGACGTACTCCGCGCCGAGCACCTCCTCGATTCTCTCCGAGTTCCGTCTCGCCCCCGCCCCGTCGCGGAGCGCCGGCGGCCCGTCCACGATCAAACCGCCCCCCCCGGCGAGGTAGCTCTCCAGGAAATCGCACAGTCCGGCGTAGCGTTCGTCGGGAACATAGCGGCAGGCGGTGAGGATCAGCCCGTCCCACCGGCGGAGCGCCGAATCGGCGCCGGCGGCGAGAAGATCCTCGAGCAGGAGGGCGGAATAGGGGACGCCGGCGAGGTTCACGGCGGCGCACCATCCCTGGCCGGAGGCGTGGGCGAGCGGCGGAGCGATCTCCGCGCTGAGGCGCTCCATCACAACCCCGATCCGGACCTCTCCGGGCGAGGAGGAAGCCCCCCAGGACGCGGCCGGGAGGGCGAGAAAAAGGAGCGACGAAACGAGAAACGCCGCGATGTCCGCGACGAACCGCGCCGGCCGGCGCCCTTCACCCTCTCTCGACCGCGAGCGGACCGTCGGCCGTCCCATCCTCATCCCTCGAAAAGTGAAATGGTTCATTCCAAATTGTAGCGGTCGGAACCCGCTCTTCCCATTCCAATCATCGACCGGAGGGCTCGAATCCAAAGGGAGGGGCGGCCGCGCGCGAGAGGGGTCTAGTCGACGGCGTCCGGCGGGGAAGGGGACGGCGGCGCGGGGGATCGCAGTTCCCGGAGGAGCCGGAAATCCGCGCGGAGCGTTTCCCTGCCGGGTTTGGTCGCCGCCCAGGCGCCCCAATAGACACCGAAGAAGAGCGCGGCGCCGGCGGCGAGGTCGATCGCCGGGGGGGCGTCGAAGGCGACGAATCGCCGGAAGAGGAGAAGCGCCGCCGCTGCCGCCGCAGCCCGGATCGTCGGGCGCGCGAAAACGCCGAAAAAGTCCCCGGCGCGAAGGGGGGTGCCATGGAAACAGTAGAACACCGACGGAACGGCGAGGAGGAGCTGGGCGGCGCTGAAGGAGGCGGCGAGGGCGGCCGGACCGTGGGGTGCGCCGATCCGGAAGGCGGCGACCAGCACCGCGGCGGCGACCGCCCAGAAACGGAACTCCCGGTCCGTGCGCCCGAGGGCGATGTAGACCCAGCCGAGAAGAATGACCCAGTCGGCGGTGAGGGCTACGGCGAGGAGGAAACGGAAAACGGGAACCGCGTCGATCCACTGCCCGCCCAGCAGGAAAAGGACGAACCGGGGGGCGTCGACGGCGAGGAAGAGAATGAGGGGAACGGTGATCGTGAGAACGAGGAGCGCCGCCCGCCGGAAGTAAGAGCGGAAACGCGCCGGATCATCCTGGAGGCGGCACAGTCCCGGCAGGGCGACCTTGCCGATCGGGACGGTGATGTTCCCCGCCGGCAGCAGAAGCCACTCGTAGGATTTTTCATAGAGGCCGACCGCGCCGGCGGAGGAGAACCGCCCCAGAAGAAGCCGGTCCGCGCGGCGGGAAACGTAGTAAAGCGCCGCGGAGAGCGTATAAAAGGCGCCGAACCGGATCATCCCGCGGATCGCCCCGAAGCGGAAGAGGAGGCGCGGCCTCCAGGAGCAGAAGATCCACACGGCCGCGGTTTCGACGAGTCCGTTGGTGAAGCGCTGCAGGACGAGAGCCCAGACCCCCATCCCCTTCCACGCCGCGATGATCCCGACGATGGAGGCGACGATGGTCACGGCCACCTGGATTCCGGCGAGGACGACGAATCGCATCCTCCTCCGGAGGATCGCCGTATGGTGGAGACTGAGCACATAGACTATACAGAGGGCGGCCAGCGCGGCGGTGATCCCGTTCAAACCGGGCGTGCGGAAGACGCGCGAGAAGAACGGTCCGAGGAAGGCCGCGGGGACGAAGATCAAGAGGGCGAGCGCCAGGTTCATCCAGAAAAGGGTGGAAACCTGCTCGTCGTCGATGGCTTCGAAGCGGACCGTCGCTTCGGGAAGCCCGAGGTCGCGGAAGATGGTGAGAAAGGAGAGGGAGACCACCACGAGGGCGACGCGGCCGAAGTCGTCCGGCGTGAGGAGACGGGCGAGCGCCATCGCCGAGGCGAGGCCGAACGCCGCCTTCCCCCCTTGCGCCGCCAGCATCGCCGCGCCGGAGCGGACCGACTTCCCCCTCAGGTCCGCCCGAACCGCCGAGGTGTCGAAATGCCCGCTCCCGCTCAAAAGACGCCCCCCGCAATTTTCGCGGCTCCCCGCCGCGCCCGTATACTACCGCGCCGGACGCCTCCGCGTCTCCGTGTCGAAAAAGGGGCGATCCGACTCCGGACCGCCCCCCTTGTTTTCAGCGGCGCGAGCCTACTGGACGATACCGATCAGCTCCACGTCGAAAACGAGGTCCGCGTTCGGCGGAATGACGCCGCCCGCGCCTCGGGGACCATAGGCGAGCGGGGCGGGGATGAAGAGGACCCGCTTCTCGCCCACCTTCATGCTGGTGAAGGCCATGTCCCATCCCTGGATCACGCGGCCGATGCCGATCTCGGTCTCAAAGGGCTGCCCGCGATCGACGCTGGAGTCGAACTTGGTGCCGTTCATCAGGTACCCGGTGTAGTGCGCCCGGATTCTCTGTCCCTTCTGCGGAACCGGGCCTGTCCCCTCCTCGCGCACGATCCAAGAGAGCCCTTTCTCTCCTTCCACCTTGGCGGAGAGGTCGACGTCCAGAAGCTCGGCGATGTACTCCGGTCCCTCCGGGAGCGCTTCCTTCTCCCCGGCCGGGGGCGCCGCTTTCTCCGCCGCCGCCTCGCTCTTCTCCGCGGCCGCCTCCGACGTTTTGTCCGCCTCTCCTCCCCCGCCGCAACCGGCGACGAACGAAAGGGCGATCACGAGAAACGCCGCGCAAACGCTCATCCATCGATGTTCCATGTTTGTCGTCTCCTTTTCCCGTCGTTTTGTGGATGAATGAATCCCCTTCGGCAATCGGCGAATCATCGGCGGGAACGGGACGCCCGGACCGGTGCCGGCGTCCTCTCGTCCCGCTCGTAAACCTCGTAGCGGCGCGGCGCGGGCGGATGGATCCGGCGATACCCGACCGGCGCCGGCTCCGCCGCGTCCAAGCGGCGGATCAAATAGCGGTGTCCGGGCTCGTCGGTCAGGCTCGCGCGGAAACAGCGAGCCATGTTCGCGACGAAGGGCCACTCGTGCCGCAGATCCGGCGGAAGCACGGAGTAGACTTCTCCCGGCGGAACCGCCGGTTTTTGGACCGTGAAGTCTTCGTGAAAATCCCCGTATTTTCGCACCGCGCCCCTCTCCGCGACCGCGCCCGCGACGGCGCCGGCGAAAAGGAGCGCCGCCAGCGTCGCCGCGACGCCGCGCGCCGCGGCGCTCCGCCGCAGCCTCTCCTCGAGCGCCCCCGCGGCGCCGGCGAAAAGAAAGGCGAGGGCGAGCATGTAGAAGGGAATACTCGGATAGAGGTAGTAACGGGACTGCCGCGGACCGATGAAGAAAGGGAGGCTGGCCGAGAGCCCGACGAGGAGCATGAAGAGGGCGCGCCGGTCCCGGCGAACCGGGGCACTCCGCCGGTGCGCGAAGGCGACGATCGCCGCGAGCGCGAGAGGAACCATCCCGTCCGCGATCAGCGCCTTCAACGTCTTGAATGTGAAGGTGCTCCCGCTCCCCCTCTCCCCCTTCACGCTCGCCAACACCTGTTTCTCGAGATAAATGCCGAGGGAATCCCGCGCCTCCGGCGCCGCGTAAAGCGCCCCCGCGACGACGAGAAGGGCGAGGAAAAGTCCGGCGAAGACGGCGAGGCCGGCGGAGGGACGCGCCCGCGGAAGGGCCAAGACGCAGAGGAACGGCGCGACGATCGGAAAGACGCCGACCGGCCCCTTGGATAGAAAGGCGGCCGCGACCAGCAGCCCGGCGACCGCGCCGCCGACGATCCTTCCGGCCCGCGACCCGGCGAAGGCGGCCCGACAGACGGCGAGCACGGCGGCGGTGGTGAAGACGGTCATCGTGTTTTCGAGCATGTTGCTCGCCAGGATCCACGACGTGAGCGGAAACACGGCGAAGAGAAGCGCGGGGAACCAACCGCCCGCTCTCTCGCCTCCCCCGAGCGCCGCCCAGAGGCGCATCATCAAGAAAAGAACGACGAGTCCAGTGGCTAATCCATAAAAGGATTCGACGTAAGGAGAATCGCCGAACACCCGGAAAGCGATCGACTGCATCCAGAACGCGAGGGGCGGGTGCTCGTGAAAGGAAGAGTAGATCGTGTCCGTGTAGTGCGGATTCCAAAAAGAGCCGGCGCCGGCCGCCGAGTTGCGGGCGATGGCCGCGTAGGTGATCCCGTCGAAAAACATTCCCCGGCTCGTCAGCCGCGGCAGGACGAGCGCCAGAAAGAGAGCGAGAGTGACGAGGAGAAGGAGCGGGCGCGATAGATCGCGCGAAACGCCTTCGGACGCGGGGAGAGGCATGGTGCTCCCGACGGCGCCGCGCCGCCGCCGAGCCCCACGCCCGGCGCGGGCGGTCCCGCCGCATCATACCCTTCCGAGAGGCGCCCCGCAACAGGAGCGGAAACGCATGGAAAGGGGAGGCCGCCGGAAGACCGTTCCGGCGGCGCTCCCTTAAAACACCCGGCCCCTTTCACCCGGAGGCCCCGCGGGCGGGGCGGGCGGGCGCTCCTCGAACCGGGCGCCGTGTTTTCACGGTCCCTTTAACGGACCAGAGTCATCTTGATCGTGGTGAACGCTTCTCCGGTGCCGAGCCGTCCGAAGTAGACGCCCGAGCCGAGCGGTTCGCCGCCGTCGTCCCTGCCGTCCCAGGCGATCACGTGCGGTCCCGCCGGGAGGATCTCCCGGTCCAGGAGCCGCCGAGTCAGCCGTCCGCGGGTGTCATAGATATGAAGTTCCACCGCCTCGGGTCGATCGAGGTGAAAGACGATTTCGGTTCGCGGGTTGAAAGGGTTCGGAAGGCTGCGGAGTCCCCTCTCCGCCCGGGGAGCGAGTCCCTCCGCGTCCCATTCGTCGGTCACCGCCGTGTTCGTCTCCTCCGGCCAGCGGCAGGCGAGGGAATCGCCGTAGGCGCCCATGTCGTTTCGCGCCGTCCCGAGCGACGGGGGAAAGCAGACGTCGTTCCAGGCCGGGTCGGGATCGCCGGCGTCCACGCACGGGGAGTTGGGGCAAAGACGGAACGACTCGTCCGCGAAAACCGGATCCGCGTCGATGTTCCCCGTCCCCGGCCATCCCCCTTCCACGTCGGAGTAGCGCGCCTCGAAGGCGGTGGAGGGGTCGTAGAGATAGACGGCGGAGCCCGCCGGCGCCGTGTTCCCCCGGATCACGCCGTTCACCACACGGCAGGAATCGGAGGCGCCGCCGAAGTTCAGCACGTAGATCCCGCCGCCCGTTTCGCCCGCCGAGTTGTTCACCACCGTGTTCCCCGCCAGGGTGGATCCGTCGTAACGCACGTAGAAACCGCCGCCGTCGGTGGAGGTGGAGTTTCCGGCGATCACGTTGTTGCCGACCGTTCGATGATGGAGCGAGTTGGTCGTCCAGAGCGCGATCCCCCCGCCTCCCCAGCCGTCCGCCTCGTTCTCCAGGACCAGGTTGTTCTCGATGACCGGCGTCGCGAAGGCGCCGACATAGACGCCGCCGCCGCAGTACGGCGCCTTGTTCCCCTCGATTCTGTTGTTTCGGATGACCGGCGCGCTCTCCTCCTGCACGGCGATGCCGCCTCCGGAATCCGCCCGGTTGTTCCGGATGAGACAATGCTCGATCGTCGGCGACGCGTTGAAGCAAGCCACGCCTCCGCCGACGCCGTTCCAGTTCCCGTTGTGCGACTCGTTCTCCTGCAGGAGGCAATGCCGGATCGAGGGCGCGCACTCGGCGACGTACACCGCGCCGCCGCGCACCTCCGGATACGCCGTGGATGAACGGACGTGTTCAATGCGGCAATACTCGAGCGCCGATGAGTCGTCGGCGCCGATCAGTCGAACACCCCGCCACAGATAGGCCGAGTCGGGCGCGTCCCAGGTGAAGAGAATGGAATCCTCCTCGGCGCCCGTCGCCGTGAGCAGTCCCTCGACGAGGAACCGATAGGGACCGCGGAACCGCACCTCCACACCCGGGTCGATGGTGAGGGCGCTCTCTCCGGGAACGAGCACGTCCCCCTCGACCAGATAGGGGCTGCCTTCGACGTCCCAGACGCCTGAGGCGTCTCCCGAGACGACCGTCGCCGCGCGAAGCCCGGACGCCGCCCCCACGAATCCGAGCGCGCATACACCGATCACGAACGCGCGGGTCCTCGCCGCGCCCCTCCGCCTTCGATCCTTCCTGTTCCCGTTCATCTCTTCTCCTCTCCGGTTCGCTTCGCCGATCGCCGCCGGGGCGGCGGGACCCTCCCTCCACCCCGTCGAGGGATCGCGGGCCGGAAGTCGCCGGTCCGATCCCGGCGAGTGCGTTCGCAAGGACCGTGCCTCGGAGCCGGCGAAACGCGTCCCCCGGGCGAACGCGGCGGGCGGATCCATCGCCGGCGCGGGAACGGCTATCTTCGCAAAGGAAACGAAATTTTTTTACTTCAAGGATAGTCGGCGGCGCGGGGTCCGGCCGGAGTTCGCACGGATTTTCCGGATCCGGCCGATCCGGCACGCGGTTTCCGGAAAGCGGTTGCAGGGAGGCGGTGCGCAAGATTACGTCATCTGCGCAAAGGGTGGGCGCGAGGCGCGGCGGGACGGTTCCGGCGGCCCGTCCGGTCGAGAGAGAGGCGCGGCGGGGCCGTCGCGGCTCAGAGGCCGGCGTCGCGGAGCGCGGAGACCATATCCTCGAGCGGAACGTCCAGATCCGCGAAAGCCTGGTTCACGGCGAAGACCACCACCACGTCCCACTCGGGAATGTACGCGGCGCGCGCCCCCCAGAATCCGCCGTGGCCGATCACGGTCACGCCCGCCGCCGTGCCGCGCCGCACGCCGAGGCCGTACTCGTCCCCTCCGCCGGCGCCGACCCAGCCGAACATCGCCTGCAGGGTCGAGGGGTGATCGAAGAGCCGACCCTCGACCAGCTCACGGAGAAAACGGGCGAGGTCTCCGGCGGTGGAGACCATGCCGCCGCACCCCCACTCGAGGGAGGTGTCGATTCCCATGCCGATCACGTCGATGTTCGGGCCGCCGAGCCGACGGAGATCGAAGAAGTGATGCGCCGGGCTCTCGCCGACGGCGGTCTCGCGATACTCCAAATAGGTGTCCGCGAGGCCGAGCGGTTCGATGATCCGACTCCGCAGCTCCGCGTCGAAGGTGTTGCCGGTCACCGCCTCCACCACGTGGCCGAGGATCATGTAATTGGTGTTGCTGTAGTGGAACCCCTCTCCGGGAGGGAAGAGCGCCGCCCCCGACAACCCCGATGTGAGATAAAACGCGAACAACTCTTCGGGGGTCCAACGGGTCGAAGCGACGCCGGCACCGCCGGTGGTGAGGATATCTTGGGCGTACCCGTAGATCAGGCTCCCCGGCGCGCCGCCCGTGCCGGAAATGCCATCGAAGATGTAGTCCCGCATCCCGCTCGTGTGATTCAGCAAGCGGCGCACCGTGATCGCGCCGCCCGATCGCACACCGCTTCGCGAATGAAGGTCCGCCGCTGCGTACCCCTCCGGAAACAACGCGGAGTCGAGGAGCGCCCCGAGGCTGTCGTCCAAACCGAGCAATCCCTCTTCAACGAGGTCGAGGACGAGCGCCGCCGTGAAGATCTTGCTCACGCTCGCGATTCGGAAAGGGAGGTCCGCGGTCATCGAATCGCCGGCGGCCGGGTCGGCGAGGCCGCGCGCGGCGGTCCATGAGAAATCCTCGCCCGGCGCGTCGACCAGGAAGACGGCGTTCTCCACGCCGCTGATCGCGATCACCGCGTCCGCCACGGAATCGAGCGCGGCGACCGCTTCGTCGGCCGAGAACCCTCCCCCGCTCGGCGATACCGGATCGTCCCCTCCACAGCCCGCGGACAAGAAAAGGAGGGCGACCGAGAAAAAGAGGGCGTGGAGAGAAAACGTTTTCGGTCGGTTCATCGGTCTCCTCCGGCGGCACGGCGCGATCGTCCGGCCGAGGATTATATCGCGCCGGGCGGTCCGATGACCCTCGATCGGTCCCTCTATAGTATGATAGAAAGGTGTTTCACGAAAGGCGGTCGAGGGGCGGGTTCTTCCGCGTCCCCGCCCCGAACCCTCACATGGAGCCCGATCGACCGGCCCGCTCGGGCCGCGCGCCGGAGATGAGAACAATGAACCGAAAGCCGTTCGCCTTTCTGCTCGCCTTTCTGTTGGTTTGGGCGGTTTCCGCGCCGGGCGCGGCCGCTTCCGGCGATGGACAGCGCAAAGCCCGCGTCTCCGTCCGGAGTCTCAACGTGCGCGGTGGTCCGAGCACGGACGATCCGGTGATCCGCTCCATCTCCCAGGGGACCGAAGTGGGCGTCGTCGAAACCGCCGGGGATTGGTCCCGCGTAATCCTCGACGATGGCGTTGAGGGATGGGTCGCCTCCCGCTTCCTCGAGTTTCTACGGGACCCCTCCGGCGCGGCGCCCGCGGCCGGCGTCGAAGCAGCCGGAGAAGCGACTTCCGCCGCCCCGCCGCCGGTCATCCCCGAAACGGGGGAAGAGGGCGGATCGTCACTCCGATCGGCGCTGAAGTGGGGCTGCCTCGCCGGGGCCGGCGTCCTCGGCGGCCTCGCCTATGTCGAACACGGGAAGGGGAATGACGCCTACGACGAGTACAAGGCGCTTCACCACGACGGGAAACTCGACGAGGCGGACGCCCAATACGACGAAACGATCGATCACGACGACAACGCCAAGATCTATACGATCGCCGCGGGCTGTTTCGCCGGCCTCTTCCTGATCCAGCAATTCGTCCTCGGCGGAGACGGCGGAGGAGAGACGGCCGCCCTCACGCCGGTCGTCGCGCCCATCTCCCTTCAGCCGGTCCCGGGCGGCGCGCGCCTCATCCTCTTTCGCGCCCCCTTCTGAGGCGAGGGCTTCTCCTCCCGCGTCCTCCCGCCGGCCTCAAACGTCTTGATACGCACCCCGAAAGGTGCTACTCCCTTTAACCGTAGCCCGGTGGAACGATCCCGCGAGGGAACGCCGGGGCGGGTAGGCATCATTCCGGAAACCGCGAAACGGACGGGAGGGACTTATGAAGAGAATCATCGCCTTGGGAATCGCGGCCTGTTGCGTGGCGGCTTTCGCCGCGACGGCCGACGCGGCCCGGTCCAATACCGGCTGCGGCATCGGGACCATCATCTTCGAGGGGAAGGACGGCCTTCTCTCGCAGATCTGCGCCGCCACCTTCAACGGCTCCTTCGGCAATCAGACCTTCGGGATCACCTCGGGGACGCTGGAGTGCGAGAAGGCTCCGACCTTCGTGTCCCAGGAGAAGCTGAATCACTTCGTCGGCGACAACATGGACAACCTGGCCATGGACATGTCCAAAGGGAGCGGGGAGTATCTGACCACTCTCGCGGTTCTTCTGGACGTCCCCGTCGAGGAGAGGCCGGCGCTGTACGCCAAGTTACAGGCGAATTTCTCGAACATCTATTCCAGCGAGGACGTCACCCATATCGATGTGTTGAACAACATCGAGATGGTGCTGTCGGCGGGCTAAGGGCTGCGACGATTGAAACACGAAAGAGGGAGCGGGCGGTTGGTTCTTCTCATCCGTGCGCTCCCTCTCCTCTTTCTCCTCTTTCTCCTCTCGGCGCTCCCCGCCGCGGCGGAACCCCCTCCCGAGGCGTCGCCGGACAATCCCTATCTTGCGGAGTTATTGGAAAATGCGCGCCGCGCGGAACTGCACGACGCCCCCTACTGGCACACCCTCCTCCATTATAAGAGGGGGCTTTTCGGGCTCCGAAGCCTGGTGGACGATCCGGACTTCTTCCTCGCCCCGGACGGAAAGCACGATCCCCGGGCGGAGTTGGAGGCCACCCTGCGCGCCTTCTTCCTCCCCCCGCCGGAGGAGGGGAAACATCCCCTCTGCCGCTTCGTCGCCCGCTACCACTGGCTGAAGGAAAGGCTCTCCATCGACGAGTCCCGTCTTCCGGTCCCGGGGTGCGAACCCTTCGAGAGATTGATGGAAGAGATCCGGCCGGAGTCGGTCACTCTCGTCTTCCCCACCTCCCACATGAACAGCCCCGCCTCCATGTACGGGCACACGCTGCTCGCCGTCGAGACCTCCTACAAGAGCGACCTCCTCTCCTACGCCGTCAATTACTCGGCGATCACCAACGAGACCTTCGGCCCCTTCTACATCGTGAAGGGGCTTTTCGGAATGTACGAGGGGTACTTCTCCATCCTCCCCTACTACGCGAAACTTCAGGAGTACGGCGACGTCAACGACCGCGACATCTGGGAGTACCCTCTTGATCTGAGCGGCGCGGAGATCCGCCGTCTCATGATGCACATCTACGAGCTGGAGGACATCTACTCCGACTACTACTTCTTCAACGAGAACTGCTCCTATGACCTTCTCTTTCTTCTGGACGCCGCGCGCCCCGGCCTCGATCTGACCGACCGGACCGGCTGGTGGGTGATCCCGATCGACACGATCCGGGAAATCGAGAGGGCCGGCCTCTTTCGCTCCGCGGCGTATCGTCCCTCCAAGTCGACGAAAATCAAATACTTGGCGTCGCTCCTTTCCCGGGAAGACCGGAGGGAGGCGCGGGCGATCGCCGGCGGCGGCCGGAACCCGGAGGAGGTCCGGGACTCGGCGATCCCCGATGAGGAGAAGATCACCATCCTCGATCTCGCCGGCGAGATCCTCCAGTACCGTTACATGGGGAAGGAGATCCCGAAGGAGATCTATCAAAAGCGATTTCTGAACACCTTAAGGGTCCGGAGCGTCTTCGGCGACGCGGAGGCCGAGGAGCGCTACGCGATTCCGGCGCCGCCCCGTCCCGACGACGGCCATCGCTCCAACCGGCTCGCCCTCGGCGGCGGCGCGGTGGAGGAGAGGACTTTCTGGGAGGTCCGTCTCCGCCCCGCGTACCACGACCTCCTGGACAACGAAGACGGTTATAAGAAGGGATCGCAGATTATCTTCGGCGAAGCGGTGGTCCGCTACGATCCGGCCGGGGAGAAGGCGAGACTCCACGCCCTCGATCTGATCGACATCGTCTCCATCGCTCCGCGGGACGAGTTCTTCAAGCACACCTCCTGGAAGATAAGAACCGGCTTCTTTCGGCGGACGATGGAGAACGGCCGGGACTACGTCGTCTATGATCTGAATCCCGGTTTCGGGCGCGCATACGACGGCGGGTTTCCGGGGATCGTCTACGGAATGATCGAGACGGACCTCCACGTGGGGGGCGCGCTGGAGAGGAGTTGGTCCGCCGGCGCCGGCGCGTCGATCGGATTCGTCGGGAGCCTCACCGGCCGGTGGAAAGCGCATCTCTACGGGCGGGACATCGTCTACGGGCTCGGCGACGAGGATAATCGCTTCGAGGCGGGGCTCGGCCAGAACCTGGTCCTCGGCGCGAACAGCGGCCTCGCCGGCGAGGTGACGGTGATCGGCGAGAGGGACGAGACGAGGGTGGAGTGGAGCGTTCTTCTCAAACAGTTCTTTTAGGGACGAAATGATGCGCGAATCGATCTGCGCCGTGGTGATGGTCGTTCTCGCCTGCTCCGGGGCGATGAGAAACGCGCCCCCCCGCGCCGCCCCCTCGCCCGGCGCCGGCGCGGCCGTCGAACAAACCGAGGAACGCGCCGACTTCCCCTTCGACGAACTCTCCCGCGCCGCCTTCGACCTTCTCTCCGAGAGCGCCGTCGACTCCTGCTCCATCTGCGCGCGAGAGGCGAGGGCCGAGGCGTTCCGCATACTGAACGAGACGATCCGGCCGGGCGCGGCTTTGCGGGGCGGCGGCGATTGCCCCTTCCTGCGCGCGCCGGACGCAAAGAACGAACTGGTTCTCTCCTGTTTCGTTCACGACGAACTCCGCCTCACCTTCCGCTTCCACACCGCCGCGAGCCGTCTCGTGGGGATCGCCGACGACGACCTCACCCCCGACTCCCTCGCCGCCCTCATCGCCGCATCCCCCGAAGGGGCGCTCTTCCCCGCCGAGATCCGCTTCATCCCCTTTTCCTACGGCGACGGCGACGCCTTCCTCTACCACGGCGCGGAGAACCGATTGGACGTTCCGTGCCGCGTGACGGCGACCGCCGAGGAATAATCCGCCCCGTGAAATCAGGTGTCGCTTTAGCGGGAGTGAGTGTCTTCCGATTGAATGCCGGCGGCAAGACCGGGGCGGGGCGCGTGACTCCGGGCGGGCGGTGCGGCATTTTCCCGAGGACACCATCGCCGGAGCATCCCCACCAGAAGTCTGCGATGAAAAGGCTTGCAGAGGAAATCGTTCATTCCCGCCGCCAGGGCGCGTTCCCGGTCCTCGGGCATCACGCTGGCCGTCAGGGCGATGATGGGCACGTCGGCGGCCGGACCGGGGAGCGCCCTGATGGCGGCCGTCGATTCGTAGCCGTCCATCACCGGCATATGGCAATCCATAAGCACGATATTGAAAGTGCGTTCTTGAACCAAAGCCAGAGCTTCGCGGCCGTCGGCGGCCGACACCACCCGGTAGTGCAGCTTGCGCAAAACGCTCGCGGCGACCTTCTGATTGATCGGGTTGTCTTCCACCAGCAGAACCAGCGGCTGCGGACTCCCTTCCCCGGTGGAGGGCGGGTCTTCGTCGACCGCCTTGGCGAAATCGCGAGAGCGCGTCGAGTCGATCGTCTCGTGCCCGGTCAGGGCGGCGACCAACGAACGGACGAGATGCGTCTCCCTATACGGCACGGGGATGCCGGGCACATCACGCCACGATTCCCGCTCACTTGCGGATTCCCACTCTTCACCGAGCCGAAGCACCGCCGTTCCGGTTCCGCGGTCGGGCGTGTCGGCGCGAACAGCCGCCAGGAGGGATTCGGCATCGGCGGCGTCTCCCGGTGATCCGATCAGCAGAAGCCGGTAGGGAGCAGCCCCCGCGGCCCTCCATGCGGTAAGGGCGGCGGCGGCCGAGGCGTGGGCATCGACTTTCAGCCCCAACGCCAGCAACTGTCGAGCGACCACTCCACGACGGAATCCGCCCGCTTCCACCAGCAGGACCCGCGCGCCCGTTGCCGCGGCCGGGAGCCGGATCGACTCGGGTTGCTCAGCATGAACGGGAAGCTCCATGCACAGGCAGAAGGTCGATCCCTCGCCCTGGACGGTCTTCACCGTGATATCACCACCCATGAGTCGCGCCAAATGCTTGCTGATGGCCAAGCCCAAACCCGTCCCCCCGAAGCGACGCGTAATGGAACTGTCCTCCTGGGAAAAACGATCGAACAGTCTGTCGATCTTCGACTCGGCGATACCGATACCGGTGTCGGAGACCGCGATCCGCCATTTCGTCCGAGCGTTTCGACCCGTTTCCGTCCGCGCCGTCAATCGGACATGCCCGACCTCCGTGAACTTGATGGCGTTGCCCAACAGGTTGACGATGATCTGCCGTATGCGCCCGACGTCTCCCAGCAGCCGGCGCGGCGCGTCCACCTGAAAGTCCAAATCCAGGTCGAGACATCGTTCGCGAGCCTTGCTCGACATAAGCTCGACCACGTCCTCCAGCATCTCGTGCAGGTCGAACGGTTCATTTTCCAGGACGATCTCATTCGCCTCTATCCGGGAAAAATCGAGGATGTCGTTCAGGATGGTCATCAACGATTCGGCGGAACGATAGATGATGTTGGAACACTCACGCTGCTCTTGGTCCAGCTTGGTATCGAGAAGCAACGACGCCATGCCCATCACGCCGTTCATCGGCGTACGGATCTCATGGCTCATGTTGGCCAGGAACTCGCTTTTCGCGCGGTTGGCGGAGTCGGCCTTTTCCTTGGCCACGGTTTTCCTCTGGATCTGGACAAGCATCTCGTTGAAAGCGTCCACCATGTCCCCGGTTTCGTCGTGACAGATTTTTTCCACGCGCCGGGAGAAATCGGTGCTCTCCGAGACCAGCCGCGCCGTGGCCGCCAACGATTCGATCGGCATGGTGACCGCGCGCTGGATGCGGGAAAAGACCAGAAACGCCAGCGTGGTGGCCAGCGGGATCAGGATCACGAGAATCATCACGCTGTTGATCATCTTGCTGCGCCGTTCCCGGAGATCGGCCTTCAGGCAGATGGTGCCCAGGTATTGGTCCTCGAAGGTGACCGGCTCGTGGATATGCGCCAGATTGCCCTCGATGACGGCGCTCCCCTCCAACATATTGACGTGAAGCGCCCTGGTGGCCTCGTCGGCCTGTCGCCCGGCGAAAATCTCTCCATCGGCGTCGTAAAGGACGACGTCCAGAACCCGATCGTCCTGGTCCAGAGCCTGCAGGATCTCGCTCGCGGTCTTCCGATCTCCGAACAGCATGGGGACCGCGGTGTTGCTCCCCACCATCCTGGCCGTCAGCTGGAAATTGTTGACGACGGCGCGTGTGGTCGCGCCGTAGTCGATATAGATGTAGATAGCGCTGACAGGAACAATGACCAGCAGACTGGTCAACAGAGCGATCCACCGCAGCTTATTGCGGATGGAAAGATCCAGAAACACCCGCGGCAGCGAAAACCCGACATGCGGCTTACCGTGGTGTCTTTGGTTCATTGTTCGGTTTTCCTCCGAACCTGTCATCGAGGATACCTAACCGTGAACAACCATTGGTTCCCCGTCTGCTCCGAGCCGAGGTACTGCTCGTATACTTCCTGCCCCAAACCCCAGTACGAAAGCTTGGCTTCGAATCCGCCCGTGAACCGGTACGCCAGGGACAGCTCGTGAATGACGTAGGTGTCAACCGGACGGCGTCCAATCGTTCCGGCGTCGGGGTTGTTCGCATCTACGGGGACGAACTCCATCTCGGCATCCTCTGTCTCGCCGATATAGTGGACACCGTAGTCCAAAGAGAGCCGGTCTGTTGCGTGGAAATTGTTGAATATGTTGAATTTGTGGCGCGAGTCGTAAGGGGTCTTCTCTCCGTCGGGTTGCCGCGAATCGAGATACGAATAGGAGCCGGCGGCGGACCACCGGTCGGCGATGATGGTCTGCGTGGCGCTGATGTCGACACCCTTGAGGTTGAATTCGCCATCGGTTTGTATGGGGTTGAACTTTCCGAAAATGCCGTATTGAAGGTAATCCGGGTTGGCGAGGGACGGATCGTAGATCTCCAGGATTCCATGATTCACCTTCTGCGAAAAATAAGTCGCCGAGATGGAACCGGACGGCAAGGCCTGATCGAGGCCGAACTCAAAGCCTGTCAACTCCTCGGCGTGAAGATCGGGGTTGCCCCGCGCGTCCACGGTGTTGATGTAGCGATGCCACCAGGAGGGTGTCCGGTATGCCGTGGAAAAAACGCCCCGGAAGTGAAGATCTTCCGTCAGGCCGACCAACGCCGACGCGCGCGGGTGGATGCGGGAAGCATCCTCGTCTACGTCGAAACCCGGAGTGTTGTGTGCGCTGGCGCCCAGAAACATCCGCAAACGGTCGGCGAGCTTCAGCTCGTATTCTCCGAATACCTCCAGCTTGGTCACCGCCAGATCCTGTCGTTCCGGAGCGAAGTCGTTTCCGTCGTAATCTTCCCGGAAGATCAGAGCGCCGAGAGTGATCCGGTCACCGTCTCGCACATTTCCGTGGAGCTGAGCCAGGGTCCCCAATCGGTAGGAGACCTGTTCGTACTGCAATCCCGGGACGTCGCCGAAGTCGAAGAAGTGATCGTGCCAGCGATGAAAGCTCGGCTGAATGCTGAGCCGCAGATCATCCGACAGATCGATGTCCCGCCTGATGTTTAGGTAGAGCTCGTCCCTGGTTTCGGAGTACAGACTGTACGGAGAGGTGAAGACCGACGGGTAGGCGATCTCGGCCAGGCGCCCGCCGTAATGGAGAGACAAAGAACCACGCCGGGTTTTTCCGCGCACATGAAGAGTTCTTTTGCCGGAATGATTCGAGACGATTCGGTGCTCGTCCGTTCCGATGTAACTCGCGCTCAGCAGCGACGCGGTCTCGCCTCGGATCGTAGGAATCGCCACCGTGCTGATCACCGTGTTGTGACGGCCGTACGCGGCGCTGAACTCACCGCCATCCGGCACGTCGTCGGGCTGTAACGTGATGATGTTGATCACGCCTTGAAAGGCGTTGCTCCCATACATCGAGGACTGGGGCCCGGGCATAACCTCGATGCGGT
This sequence comes from Candidatus Eisenbacteria bacterium, assembly GCA_016930695.1. NCBI lineage: Bacteria > Candidatus Eiseniibacteriota > Candidatus Eiseniibacteriota bacterium. The sequence continues at coordinate 34,025 of JAFGGD010000044.1, read as the reverse complement.
CGATCATATCGAGGGGGAACACCGTGAGATCGGTCCAGATGCCGCCGTCCCGCACGTCGTTGATGGACACGCCGTCCACAAGCCACAGCATCCTCTCGTTGATGGGCGATCCGCCGAGCAGGCCGCGTACGGACGTGTTGGTGAATCCCCACAGCCAGTTCCTCACCTGGAAACCGGGGACGCGGCGGAGGATCTGATCCAGACTGGTGGCTCCGCTCCCGGCGATCATGGGCCGCGTTATGACGTAGACCTTGGCTGCCGCTTGGTTCGCTTCCTGGGGACGCCTGGAGGAGGTGATGACGATCTGCGTCAACTCCTCGATGGACAGGTCGAAAATGTCTTCTTCACCATCCGTCGCCCGGACGGGCGTGATTGTCAAGGCGAGCGAGATGATGATTGCGCTTGCCGTTCCGATTCGTTTCATGCTCTTTTCCTCGTCGACTCCCGGCGTTCCGAGATTGGATCGCTACTCCAGGATCTTCCTCGCCAGCCGCAGCAATCGCGAACTGATCTGCAGCTCGGCGCGACGTTCGCTGATGCGATTGATGTCGATGCCTATGCGGTCCTTGTCGGGGAACAGCCCTATGGCGCCGCCCCGGCTCGTGAACTCATCGATGTCGCTGACCGTCAGGATGGGGTTTCCGTCAACCCGTTTCAGGATCTCCTCGAGAGATCTGTCCGTCTTTCGCGACACGTACAACAAGTGGCACTGCGAAATCTGTTCCAGAGAGTCGATCCGCAGGAGAACGATGGGGCGCGACTGAGGCTGGTGGGTCTCGAGCGCGTCATCGAGAATCTCCAGCAACCGGTCATCCCCGAGTATGCCGATGATCGTGGGATCGTCTTCCGACCGGTAGCTGCCTTCGGGCCATGTGACCAGGCGGGCGAAGTTCATGAGGTAAGCGCCCTTGATCTGCAATTCCGTGGTCGGCTGCTGGTCGGCGAGGATTCGGTCCGCCGACAGGATACAGAGGGAAAACGCCGCGACGGCGAACGCGGGCTTGAACCGGCGGCCGGAAAAGAATCTGAGTGGAATCACCGGCATTCCGATGCCTTTCCCATGACGTCGTTTGGGGCCGTCCACCCCTGTTGTGCAGAAAGCCCCCACCCGTCCGTTTCAACTTGTTCCGGGGGTTCACCTACTTTTCGGCTGTCGGGGTTAATCCGTTAATTTCCGCGCGTTGGAGCATCGGCGGCGCGGATTCGGTTCGGCTCGAATCGGAGAAGAAATGGACGGCCGACCACGGGAGGATCATCGTCTACGACCCGAACATCCGCGACGAGCGGTGTGAGCGACCGGGTAAGGAGCAGAGGCGATGCCTAGCGGCCGCCCGGCGGCGTAACCACTTGGTCCGCATACAATAAACCCTCCGGCGTCGCCGCCGAAGGGTCTATGAATAAAAATGGTACACCTCACGTGAGCTTACTCGAACCCGGGGCGAGCTGGTCGTAGTATGCGAACGGATTGATCTAGCGACGTTTAGGCCACTAGTGAGGGCGGTTTCGCCACCGGTCAGAGAGAAGTGGCTGAAGCCCGCCACTGAGTCATAGGTCCTTCCTCAGAGCATCAATCTTCTCTGGCAAGTCCAGAATCTCGTAGCGTTCTGAAAACACGTTCCGAAAAACATCCAGGACGCAGATGCCTGTTCTGGCCGTCATCGCAAGGGCGTGCCTCAACCGGTAATCGTTGTCGGTCATGCAAAGCTGGTTGAAGTGGATCTGACCGTCCTCCGTATCGGATTCGAGCATGCTCGTGATCGCCAGCTCATTCGGGTGGCCGCCAAAATCGAGGGAAATGTCGTAGAGCTTTTTGACTCGATCGTGAGTCACGGAATCGACCTCTTTCAGACACCTAAGAAGCCGCCCAGAAGTGAACTCATTCCGGCAGGCTTTCCTGGCCTTTTCGTCTTCACCTCGCCGCAGCCACACTTCCTGCTTGTCGGGATTCCGGCTCAGATAGAGTCCGTACAAGGCTGCCTCAAGACAGGCTCGTAAGACGACAAACGCTTCCACGGCCTTTCCACTCAGCGCTAGCTCGGCGGCCGACAGATATGAACACTCCGCCCTGACGACAAAGAAGACAGCGAACCATTCTTTAGGATTGTTGAGATGGGCTTCGAGTTCTTTGAAGACCCCAGAGATATCCCTCAGACGCTCATAAATGTGTTTCAGGTTGTGGAACGTTGCGAAAACGTTCTGCCGCGCGACGTCGATGTACTCAGATAGGGAGTCGTTCCCCCAGCCCGGTGGCGTAGGTGGAGATGATTCCTTCGTCATAGGTACTCTCCTATCGACAGCCTGTACCCGCGAGCAGGGATTTGCACCCTGCATGGTGAAGTGCCGCTCATCAACTTTCCGTTTCTTCACCGCCTCCGCATGGCATTATATGCGGTCGGTCACCGAAGTTCCCGCCCACTGCGTCTACCTATTCCGCCATCGCGGATACCGTTTGGTATTGAAGCACACTCGTCTAATCCGTCAAGCATTCTCCCGGGGACCAAGCCCGGGAGGATTCAATGAAGATACGACGAGAAGACGTCGAGTGGATGCGGAATCAGTACGCGGTCCGCGGGGAAGAGATCACCGAGAAGGAGGCAATCGAGGCACTGCGCAAGTTATTCGACCTAGGGATGCTGTTGCTCAGATGCGCGGAGAACGCAAGAGCGTCGTCAGGTGAGTGAACCAGCTGGGATTCGAACCTCCAACCTGTTGGAATGAAACGAGAACCGACAAGGGCGGACAGGAACCGACTCGTGCGTTTGATGAATCGAACTCGCTGAAAATAAACAAGGGGCGGAGCTTATGCCCCGCCCGGCAAAAATGGTACCGCTACGGGGATTCGAACCCCGGTTACCTGGCTGAGAACCAGGCGTCCTAACCCCTAGACGATAGCGGCACCGCTGGACTTCGGTCCCTGTACTTGATGAAGTGTAAGAGCACCCGGTGAAAACGCGCAACCGAAAAATGCCCTTTTGAGGGGACGGATCGAGGGAAAATCAGGGGGCGGGCGGCGGGGGCGGGGTCGCATCGCGTTGCAAAAAATGGAGTTCCGCGAGCCATTCGAGGGTGATCTTCATGAGCCCCCTCACAAGGTCCCGTTTCTCCGGGAGCACGTGTCCCCCCTCGAGCATCACGATCGTTTTGGGCTCCCGCGCGGCGTCGTGGAGGGCGCGGATCGACCGGGGCGGGATACGCGGATCGTCCTCGGCGTTCACCAGAAGAAGGGGCCGGGGGGAGATCGCGCCGGCGAAGCGGGCCGGATCGAGAGGGGCGATCAGCCGCCCGAGGGCGTCTCCGCCGAAGCCGCGCAGCCGCTCCGGGATCGGGAGGGCGCGCGCGACGATCCGGGAAACATCGCCGCCGCCGTGGAGGAGCGCGGCCGCGTCGACCTCCTCGCAACGGGCGGCGAGGAGGGCGGCGTAGGGGACGCCGAGACTGACGCCGACCACCACCACCCTTTCCGTCCCCTCCCGTGCCCGCAGATAGCGGAGGGCGAGGGCCGAGGCGCGGGCGCTCTCCGCCGCGCCGCCCACGAGTCCCGGCAGGGACGCCGCCTTGTCGAGCAGACGATTCCCCGGCAGTTTTTCCTTTAGAGGATAATCGATCGAGAGAACCGCCGCGCCGGGGATCGGATCGATAAGGCGGACCGCCTCCTTCCCCGTCCCCACGCCGCCGAGGAGAAGGATCGCGAGGCGCGCGCCCTCCCCCTCCCGAGGCGGGAGAAGAAGGCCTTCCACCCGCTCTCCCTCCGCGCCGCCGAGACGGACCGGCGTGATTCCGCTCTCCTCCGGAACACCGGTGATCACGCTCTTCAGGCGGACGCGATCGACGCGATCGACGGCGCGGCCCAAACGCGCGTCCGCGTAGAGCACGAGACCCAGATAGAGAAGGAGCGGCAGAGCTACGAGGAGGAGAAGGATGACCACGAATAGACGCATGCCGCGATTGTGAAATCTCCGCACGGGGATGAGAAGAGGTTTTTCGCCCGCTGAACGAAGAAGAATACGAACCCTCACCCTACCCTCTCCCGTGAAATATCAGGACGGGAGAGGGAGCCTTTCCGGATATCGTTATTCTCATCCTCCTTTCCCTCTCGTCAGGCTTTTCATTCCGGATTAAGCCCGTCGATCAGGATCCGCATCGTTACGAGGTTTCATGACGCGCGGCGAGGAGTTCCTTCGGACGAGTCGATTCCCGGAGTCGTGGCCATAGTCACGATGAGGGAATCGGCGAAGGAGAAGGGACTCCGCAGCCCGTGGCATGAAACCGCAGTAGATGGGGATCCTGATCGCCGGGCTAATGGACGAGGACGATCCGCCCCGTTCGTTCCGCCCCGGCGAATCGTGCGCGGTAGAGGTAGACGCCGCTCGGCACGCGCGCGCCGGAGGGGGCGGTCCCGTCCCAGGGAACCTCGTGGACTCCGTCGGAGAAGGGGCCGCGGGCGATGGGGAAGAGATAGCGCCCCGCCGCGTCGAACAGGTCGATCTCGACGCGCCCGCCCGGCTCGGGGATCTCGAGACGGATCCTCGTCGTTCCGTTGAACGGGTTGGGGCGGTTGCCGAGGAGGCGGAAGGCTGCCGACGGCGGGGGCGGCTCCGGGGCCGCGCCGCCCGGCTCGATCTCCACGCGCACGCTGTCCTCCGCCCGCGCCGAGACGCGCGCGACCACCACCAGCGCCGTGTCCGCGTCGAAGACGCGCGCGGTCGACCCTCCGGTGATCAGATAAGGCGCGCCCGACGCCGGCGCCACGAAACGCACCTCGCAGTCGGGCATGTCGACCCCGTGGCGGTTCACGATGGTCGCCACGTTGCGCGCATGTCTCCCGTCGTTCGGCATGTTGAAGCGGACCCCCAGGTTCTCCCCCTGCCCACCGGCGGTGATCGTCTCCCAGGGAGTGATTTGGTCCCCGCCCCGCACGCGGATCAAACGGTAGCTTCGCCTCCCGTCGCACACCGCGTCCGTGGCGAGCACCGGCGGCGCATCGTTCACCGATCCACTGTTCCGGTGGATGTGCCCGTAAAGGGCGAGATCGATCCCCCGCCCGCCCGGATCGCCGAGCTGTTGGCTGAAATCCATGTGATAGAAGAGGACGACTTTCGAACCGAGCGGCCGCATGATGATCACCTGGTCTAAGTAGTCGATCTGCGAAGGGATGAAGGAGTCCTCGCCGTAGATCGCCCCCCGCCAGCCGTCGTAATTGATGTACGCCTCGAGCCCGATGTAGCGGATCGGCCCGAAATCGAAGAAGTAGTCCTGCGTGCGGACACCGTCCGGCGGGTCGTCGAGCCAGGGCCAGCCGCAGAAGCGCCACCAGTTGCGCCGCGCCGTCCCCTGCGAGGGGGGCGCGTGCGGCCAGCCGCCCACGTCGTGGTTTCCGGCGACCACGTAGACCGGCACTTCCAGCTCGAGGAGAAGTTCCTGCGCGCGCGAAAAGGCGCGATAGCCGCTGTAATCCTCCATCTCCCCTTCGTTGACGTAATCGCCGGAGTGGATCACGAAGGCGGGCGCGAGCAGGTTGATGTCGCGGATCACCTCGCGGAAGTCGTCCATCTCCGTGTCGTCACCCGCCCAGGTCGGCAAAGGCCAGAAGGTGTGGCCGGGGAGGTGCGTGTCGGTGACGTGGACAACGGTGTACTCCTCCGGATAGGAGGCGAGCACCTTCACGGCGTGACGAGCGGTGTCGGCCACTCCCCCCGACGCGACGAGCACGAGGTCGTACAACTCCTCCGGCGTGTCCGCCGGGACCGCCGCGCGCAGCGTCCAGCGCCCGAGCGCCGTGTCGTAGGCCGCGGCGACCGTATCGAGAGGGAAGGCGCGGGGCGGCCGGAGGAGCGCCGCCTCCCACCCTTCCGTCTCCGGCGGCGCGAGGGCGGTCACCTCCAACGTCTCCCGCGCGGCGAGGATGGTCGGCACGGTGAGGATGGGGCGCATGATCACGGTGAGCGTGTCGCCGAGGGCGTACGCCCCGGCGGAACCGTGCGCGAACGCCGCCGCGGAGAGAAGCGCAACAAGAAAAGTGATGCGAAGGTTCATCGGCTCACCCGTGGGAAAACACCGGAGGGTGATTCCAATGTAACACCAAAGCGGGAGACGCGCACCCGAGGAAAGAGGGGGACGCCCCTAATTCCCCTTCCGGATCTCGATTCGGATCGGCTCGCAGTGAACGAGCGGGTTCTCCCGGATCCGATCGCGGAAAGCGATCAGCGCCTCCAGCTCTCCGTGGATCGTCCCCTCGCCGTGCAGCTCGTAGGCGTGCTCCGGCGCGTACGCTTCCACGCCGGCGGCGTCCTCATGCTTCTTTTCCTCCAACCGAAAATCGTCGTCCAGCGACAGGCCGGCCGGAGGATTCTCGACCATCGCCTTGACCTGGGCGCCCATCTCGGGCGAGTAAACACGGAAATCGACGCGGAACGAGGCGCCGGTCACCGGAACGTCCACCTTGACCGACAGGGAGAGGTCGTGCCGGGAGCTGTGGAACGCCTCCACGAGCGGGCCGTGCAGGCTCTCGTCGATCACGACGGGCGTGGCGAGGAAATCCTTGAGACCGATCCACTCTTTGAGACGGTCGGTAAATCCCTCGTCCCCCACGTCCACATGGAGCTTCTCCTTTTCACAGTAGTGCACCCGCCCGCCGATCCCCTTTCCGGTCAAAAAGCCGGAGATGAACCCGCGCACCAGCGGGTAGGGTCCTTGAACGAGGAGCACGCGATATGCATCCGCCATGACTATGCCTCCGTGAATCCCGGCCTACAGGAACACGAACATGACCAGTAGGAAGATCGGGATAAGGATCGGTATCGAATACTTGAGCATGTAACCGAAGAAACTGGGCATCGGGACGCCCGCCTCCTCGGCGATCGATTTGACCATGAAGTTGGGCGCGTTGCCGATGTACGTGTTGGCGCCCATGAAAACGGCGCCGACGGAGAGCGCCTTCAGATAGATGGCGTGCTCCGCGATCAGCGCGTGCACCGCCTCCAGCTCCGGCATGCCGGTGTAGAACTTCCCGAGTTCGGTGTTCAGGAAGGTGAGGTACGTCGGCGCGTTGTCCAGGAAGCTGGAGAGGCCGCCGGCGATCCAAAAGTAATCCGCGGGGCTCTCCGCCGCCCGCACGAGGAAGCCGAGAGCGCCGTTCTCGCCGGCCCGCAGGATCGCGAGCGCCGGCACGATGCACATGAAGATCCCGGCGAAGAGGTAGGCCACCTCCTTGATCGGGAACCAGGTGAACTCGTTGATTTCGCGCATTTTCTTCGGCGTGAACCGGAGGGAGAGAACCACCATCAGGAGGAGCGTCCCGTCCCGCAACATGTTCTCGATCGGGACGTGGACGCCGAGCGCGTTCACCGAGATCCCCGGCTTCCAGAGCCCGGAAACGAGCACCCCGGCCATGATCCCGCCGAGGAAAATCAGGTTGCGGAGACCCTCCACCTTGAAGGGCGCCGCCGACACGGCGGCCGCGGCCTCTTCGAGCCGCTCTCTCTCCTTACGGTAGTTCAGCGTGTCGATCACGAAGAAAACCGCCAGCAAGATCGCGACGACGAAGGCCATCATCGGGATCAGATGAAGCGTCCAGAAAAAAGGAACTCCGTGCAGGAAACCGAGGAAGAGGGGCGGATCGCCGAGAGGCGTCAACGAGCCGCCGATGTTGGAGACAAGAAAGATGAAGAAGATGACGATGTAAGCCTTTCGCTTCCGGTCTTTGTTCATCCGGAGGAGAGGACGGATCAGGATCATCGACGCGCCTGTCGTCCCGATCCAGGAGGCGAGGAAAGTGCCTATGGCGATGGCGATGGTGTTCGCCAGCGGCGTGCCGGGGAGACGGCCGCTCACCGCGATCCCGCCGGCGGCGGTGAAGAGCGCCCATAGCAAAATAATGAACGGAATGTAGTCGACCAGATAGATGTGCAGGATCTCGTGAAAGGCCTGCCCCCTGTAAACGATCAGGAAGGGGATCGCGAAGATGAGCGCCCAGGCGAAGCTCACCTTGGGGAAGTGGTGGTGCCAGAGATGCGGCGCCAGAAGCGGCCCGAGGGCGATGCTGAGGAGGATCCCGATGAAGGGAATGACGCTCCAGAGGGGGAGGCGTTCGCCGAGGGGTGGGCCGTGGTGTCCGCCGTGGGCTTCGTGAGCCTCCGTGTGATCACCGGCGGGGGCCGCGGCGTGGGCTTCGGCGAGCTCCTCGGCGGTGGCGGCGTGGCCGTCTCCATTATGAGGATCGCCGCCCGCGAAGACGAGCGCCGGCGAGAAGACCAAAAGCAGAAACAGGGCGAGCGCCGGAAGCGCGCGTCCGACGCCGGGGACGCGTTCCCCGTTGAGTCTGACCATGCAATCCATTTCCACCTCTACGGTTACGAGGCTCACGCCCCTCAAGGCCTTTCGGTCGCAACAGAAGGGCCGATTGTCGCACCCGGTCCGGGGAGCGTCAAGAGCGCGGGCCCGCGGCCGCCACCGGTCCGCGGGGAGGACGACCTTGGTACCGGAATCTCTTTTCGAAGAGCGGAGCGACGAGAAAAGGGTTCCGGTACCCCTCGCCCTCTTTCCGTACATGTTCCCGTTCACGTACCCGTACGCGGGAAATGAAACCATGAAGAGCTTTCCATCACTATCGCTATCGGGATCGGGATCGCTATCGAAATCGATCCCCACAACGATAGCCATGGGCAATCGTAATCGGGAACGCGGCCGGGTCCTGTCGGCCATCCGCCCGCGAGGGCGCCTGGCCATTCGCGCCTTCGCACTCGGTGGCCGCGCCCTTCGCGGGCGCCCGTGGCCGCCACCCGGCCGCGGGAGTACGACCCCGGTACCTGACTCTCCTTTTCCCGACCGCAGGGAGGGAAAAAGTGTCTGGTACCGGGATGGCGACCTTTCGTAACCAGATACCTTTTCGCGAAGAGGTATCTGGTTACGAGGAATTCATCTGGTTACGAGGAATTCCTTGAAACCTTTCTCCTTCCACGAAAAGCGCTTTCGTGATACTATGCCCTTGAATTGCCCATGTTTCGCCTTCGCTCCTCCCCTGGAGATGCAAGGAGAGCCCCCCATGCGCCGGACCGCCCTTTTCGCGCTGCTCTTTCCGCTCGCCCTCCTCTTCCTCCCCTGCTGCGACGATGACGACAACCCGGTCGGCGGCGGAGATCCGGATCCCTCTCCGCGGGGAGCGGCCTCACCGGAGAGCTTGGTGGTTCTTCTCGCAGATGCTTACAACACAGAGGACAGCACGGACTACGCGGACCTTCTCGACTCGTTGTATGTGTTCGCCCTGGACCCGGACAACATCAATCCCGGATGGTGGACCGATTCAACCTGGGGGAAGAAGACGGAGTGCGCCATCGCCGGTAATATGTTCGCCGGCAGTACAAACAAGAACGGGCAGCGAACAAACAGCATCTGCCTGACGTTCTACAATATTACGAAACAAGTCGACGAAACTCCCTACGCGGGGAAACCGGCGGGGGAGACCTGGTGGCGGGTGACCGCGTGGATCGACCTCCGCGTCGAAGTGGAGAACCCCCATTCCCCGGACGGTGTCACCCTCTTTCTGGTCGCCTCCGACCAGGAGTTCGTCGCCCGCCCGGCGCCGGAGGACAGGACCCGCTGGATTCTCTTCCGGCAGGAGGATCAGGAGTCGTACGGCAAAGCGGGCTCAGGGACCGCTAGGGAAGAAACCTCCTGGGGCGCGGTGAAATCCCTCTTCCACCCCGCCAATATGCCCCCGCCGGCGGATTCGTTGAGCGCCCTCATCGAGCGCTTCGCCGAGGCGTACAGCGCCCGGGACAGCGCCGCCTACGCCGCCTTCCTGGATCCGGAATACGTGTTCGAGTTGGCTCCTTCCGGCCTTTTCCCCGACGGTCCGGTGGAGTGGTGGGATCTGGGGAATGAACTGCGTATCGCCGGGCGGATGTTCTCCGGATGGGAAAACGAAGACGTCCGGAGCGTGGAATCGATCGACCTCGCGATATCCGCCATCACCTCGCGGGTGGAGACGGGGTCCTTCGAGGGGTACGACCCCTTCTCCGACGAGCCATGGTACCGGATCGTCTGCTCGATCGATCTCCTGGTCGCGGTGGATGATCCCACGTCCATGGATGGCGAAACCCTCTTTCACGTCACCTCCGGCCAGGAGTTCACCGTCCGTCCCGATCCGGGCGATCCGGAGGAGTGGGTCGTCTTCCGGCAGTACGACCAAGAACCGTACAATAAAACCCGGTCGACCGAGGAGGCCTCCTGGGGCGCGGTGAAGCAGCTCTGGCGATAGAGGGCTTTTTTCGTAACCAGATACCTTTTCGCGAGCAGGACGAGCGAAAAGGTATCTGGTTACAACCACGAGGAATGAACCGATGAAACGATCGATCGCCGTCCTTCTTCTCATCCTCCCCGTCCTCTTCCTCGCCGCCGCGTGCGACGATGACGACAACCCGGCCGGCGGCGGGAACGGGGACGCATACACCACGGCCGACACGCCGGAGAAACTGATCACCCGCTTCGCCGAGGTCTACGACGCGGAGGACAGCACCGCCTACGAGGCGCTCCTCGACTCCCTGTATATCTTCGAGCTGAATCCCAACAATATCGATCCGGAGGACCCCGTGGAGTATTGGGGCCGAGAGGACGAGATCCAGATCGCGAGACGGATGTTCTCCGGATGGACGAACGCCGACGGCCAGCACGCGAACTCCATCAGTCTCGCCCTCGGTAACATCACCCCCCAGATCGACAACACCAGTTACGGCCCCGACCTCCCTCCGGAGGGAGAGACGTGGTACAGGGTCACCTGCTTCGTCGACCTCCGCGTCGAAGTGACGAACCCCCAATCCCCCGACGGGGTGACTCTCTTCCTCGTCGCCTGTGATCAGGAGTTCGTCGTCCGCCCCGATCCGGACGATCCGGACCTCTGGGTCGTCTTCCGGCAGTACGACAAAGAGTCGTACAATAAAATTGCCGCGACAGAGGAGGCCTCCTGGGGCGCGGTGAAGGGGCTTTTTCGGGAGAGAGACACATACACCACGGCCGACACGCCGGAGAAACTGATCACCCGCTTCGCCGAGGTCTACGACGCGGAGGACAGCACCGCCTACGAAGAACTGCTCGACTCCCTGTACATCTTCGAGCTGGATCCCAACAACATCGGCCCCGGCTACCCGGTGGAGTGGTGGGACCGAGAGGACGAGATCCGGATCGCCGGGCGGATGTTCGGCGGGTGGCAGAATCCGGACGGCCAGCACGTGAACTCCATCGACCTCGCCCTCTCCAACATCACCAAGCGATTGGAGACGACCAGCTTCGGACCCGACCTCCCTCCGGAGGGAGAGACGTGGTACAGAGTCACCTGCTCCGTCGACCTCCGCGTCGAAGTGGAGAACCCCCAATCCCCCGACGGGGTGACTCTTTTCCTCGTCGCCTCCGACCAGGAGTTCGTCGTCCGCCCCGATCCGAACGATTCCGGCGGCTGGGTCGTCTTCCGGCAGTACGACAAAGAACCGTACAATAAAATTGCCGCGACAGATAATTCCTCCTGGGGATCGGTGAAGCAGCTCTGGCGGTAGGGAAAGGGGAGCCTGCTTTTTCGGTGCTTTATCGGTACCAGATACCTTTTCGCGAGCAGGGCGAGCGGAAAGGTATCTGGTACCGAACGACTGGTACCGAACGCCCCCCTCTCCTCTTGACCCCGCCCCCTCGCCCGCCCACAATCACGGGGAACCCTGGAAATAGGTGACTGTCCCTATTTACCGGTGAGGAAGTCCATGATCCGTACGGAAGATCTCAAAATCCGCGAACTGGGCGAGAGGGCCCACGCGTCGCCCCTCAACTTCTCCACGATCCGCGGCGACGGAATCGGCAACTTCATCCGGGACAAAACGCGCGTCCTCTACCTCGCCGAACGCGTCCCGGGCGAAGATCCCCGCGAAGACCTCCGCTTCCAGAAGGCGGGCCCGCGGGAGCGCATCTTCTTCGATCCGGCGAAGACGCGCGCGGCGGTGGTCACCTGCGGCGGGCTCTGCCCCGGCCTGAACAACGTGATCCGCGCGATCGTCCACGAGTTCCGGCATCAGTACGGCGTGGCCGAGGTGCTCGGCATCCGGCACGGCTTGCGCGGCCTGAATCCCAAGGTGGGCGACCCGCCCATCCCCCTCACCCTCGATTTCGTCGAGGACATCCATAAAGAGGGCGGGACGGTGCTCGGCTCCACCCGCGGGCCGCAGGAACCGGCGGTGATGGTCGACTTCCTCCTCGGCCGCGGCATCGACATGCTCTTCTGCATCGGCGGCGACGGCACGCAGCGCGCCGCCCACGCGATCCACGAGGAACTCGCGCGACGGGGCGCGCCGGTCGCCGTCGTCGGCATCCCCAAGACGATCGACAACGACATCCCCTTCGTGGCGAAGTCCTTCGGCTACAGCACGGCGCTGGAGAAAGCGCGCGAGGTGATCGACTGCGCCCACGCCGAGGCGAAGGGGACGCGGCGCGGCATCGGCCTCGTTCGCGTGATGGGGCGCCACGCCGGGTTCATCGCCGCCGGCGCCACCCTCGCCAGCCAGGAAGTGAACTTCGTCCTCGTCCCCGAAATTCCCTTCGACATGGACGGCGACGAAGGGTTCCTGAAGGTTCTGGAGGGGCGGATGGCGAAGAGGCACCACGCGGTGATCGTCGTCGCCGAGGGGGCGGGGCAGGACCATCTCGCGGCGGAGGCGGAGAAGGACGCCTCGGGGAACGTGCGGCTCCGCGACATCGGCGCCTTCTTGAAGGAACGAATCGGCGCGTACTTCAAGGGGATCGGCGACCCCGTCGATCTGAAATACATCGACCCGAGCTACATCATCCGGAGCATCCGCGCGAACGGCGAGGACAGCGTCTTCTGCAACGATCTGGCGCGCCACGCCGTCCACGCCGCCATGGCGGGGAAGACGGACCTGCTGATCGGGACGCGCCACGACACATTCATCCACGTTCCGATCCCGCTCGCCACGTCACGCAAAAAGCGGATCTCGACCGAGGGGCGCCTCTGGATGGCGGTCCTCGAGGCGACCGCCCAGCCGGCGTTCTTCGGACGCCGCGTCGTCGACGAAGAGACCGACGAACTCTGATGCCGACTCCGACCGGCGGCGGCGCGCGCCGCCACGAACCCCGCGAACTCACGCGCGCGCCCGCCCGCGGCCGCGCTCACTCCCGCGGCGAAGCGGCGTCCCCGCCGATCCCGTAGAGATAAAGGAAGGCGTCGTCCAGCACGGCGCGCCACTGCCCCCAGGAGTGCCCCTCGTTCATTTCCACATAATAGAAATCGAAGCGCCTCTCCTCGAGGACGCCGGCGAGACGCGCCGCGTCTCCGATATCCCCCAGAAGGCCGTCGCTCAGGAAAACCCGCGCCCCGCCGGGATCGAGATCGCGGTAGCGGTCGATCACCTCCGGCCAATCGCGAAAGGCGGGGGACATGACGACCAGATTACGGAAGATGTCGGGGCGCATGGCGCCGAAGTAGGCGGCGTTCAGCCCGCCGAGAGAGGTGCCGAGTATGCAGCGCCCCGCCGCGTCCCGCCTCACGGCGTAGCGCCCCTCCGTCCAAGGGACCAACTCGTCGCAGACGAAACGGAGAAAGTCTTCGCGCGCCGTGTACTGTTCGCCGCGGCGGTTGTGGGAGGGGACGCCCACCTCGCGCGGGTCGATGAAAACCGCCGTGAGCGGCTCGATCCTCCCGTCGCCGATCAGGTTGTCGAGGACGATCACCATGCTCCCCATGTCGTCGGCGGCGTACTCGTGGCCGTCGGTCGCGAAAACGACCGGCATGTCGGAGAGTGTGTCCGCGCCGGGGGGCGAATAGACGAGGACGTTCACGTCGTAGCCGAGGGCGGCGCTCGGCAGAGTGTACGGCCCCTCCAACCGGCCGCGCGGCCCGCCCGGCCGGCGCACCGTCTCCATCGGATAGACGAAGCCCGGCATCCGGAGTTCCGAGTTCGGCCCGAAGCCTCCCACCTGCCGGAGGGGGTTCACCGGGTCGAGGATCCATTCGGAGCCGTTCAGCACGATCTTGTAATCGAGGCGCGCGCGGAGCGGGAAGACCGCTTCGCAGAGCCAGAGGTCGGACGCGCCGAGCCGGCGACCGGCGCCGTAGCCGAGAGGACCGCCGTTCCCCCAACCGTTCCAGTCCCCCCTCCACTCCACCGCGCGCGCCGGCCCGCGATAAAGGAAGGCGACGGAATCGCCCGCCACGAAGGGGACCTGGTTCGCCTCGCGGAGGCGAAGCCAGAGCGCGTCGAGCGCGTCGACACGCTCCTCCCCATCTTCGATCGCCGTGACGCGGTCGAGTTCCGCCAGAAAGGCGCCGTAGGAGGGGAAGATCTCTTCGCGAGGACATTCGGTGATCGGCGCGGTCCTGTCGGTCTCCTCCGCCGCCGCGGGCGCGGCGATGAGGGCTGCGAAAAGAAAGGGCGCGGCGAGGGGGAACGCGCGGCGGCGCGTGCGTGGGATCCTCTTCATCGTTCGGCCTCCCGGACTGGTATGGGGGACAGCCATCTATTCAGATGGACACCTATTCCTATCGCCTGATTCGAAACGGAGTACACTGTAACGGTAATAGGTGACTGTCCCTAATTACAAAGGAGAAACCGATGGATGCCCCTCTTCGTTCCGTCGCCATCGCCTTGCTGTTGATCGTCCCCCTCGCGCTCGGAGGGTGCGCCGCCGAACAAACCCTCGGCGGGCTCCTCGGCGGGGGCGGAGGTCCCCTCGACGAATCGACCGTCGCGGCCGGCCTCAAAGAGGCGCTCCGCGTCGGCACCGACCGGACCGTCTCCGTCACGTCGGCCTTGAACGGATTCCTCGGCAACGAGCTGATCCGGATCGCCATGCCGGAACAGCTGGAGTCGATGGCCGGCACGCTCCGCACGGTCGGCCTCGGCGGCCAGGTGGATGAAATGGAGACGGCGATGAACCGGGCGGCGGAACTGGCCGCCGGCGAGGCGACGGATGTCTTCGTCTCCGCCATCACCCAGATGACCATCGCCGACGCCTTCGGCATCCTGAACGGCGGCGACCGGGCGGCGACCGATTATTTTCAGGAGAAAACCACCGAAGAGCTGAGCGGGCGCTTCCGGCCGATCGTCTCGGAAAAAATGGAAGAGGTCGGGCTCGCGCGGATCTACGGAGACCTGTCGACGCGCTACAACGCCCTCCCCTTCGTCACCACTCCGGCGGTCGATCTGACCGATTACGTGACCGAGAGGGCGCTCGGCGGTCTCTTCACCGTCCTCGCCCAGGAAGAGGGAAAGATCCGCGAGGATCCGGCGGCCCGCACGACCGCGCTCTTGAAAAGAGTGTTCGGCGGGAAATCGTAAAGGAGCGAACTTTCGGTACCGGATTCATCCGGCTTCCCGATTTCGATTTCTCTTCGTGTACGTGAACGCGCACGGGTGCGGAGAGAACGGCGGGCATGTTTCCTCCCCTCCCCCCTTGACGAACCACGGATATATGCTAATATTGCCATAGTACCATGAACCTGAAATCGCCACAGCAATATGACGCGCGTGCGCGGATCGCCAAGGCGATCGCCCATCCCACCCGCCTGCTCCTTTTGGACGCTCTTGGACATAACGAGTTGTGTGTCAATGAGTTGACCGAGCTCGCCGGCGTGGACCAGTCGACGGTTTCCAAGCACCTCACCCTTCTGCGCGAGATCGGCCTGGTGGCCGCCCGCAAAGAGGGAACGACCCATCGTTATCGGATCACCTGCCGCTGTCTGGGCGGGATGTTCGATTGCATCGAGTCGGTCCTCCGGGAAAACCTGGAGGCGCAGAAAAAGCTCCTCTCCGGGTGAACCGACTCGCCGGCGAATCGCGGGCGCCCGCGCCGGGCGCCGGGCGTGGAGAGAAAACATGAAGATCGAAGTGTTCGGGACCGGCTGTCCCAAGTGTAACGCCCTGGAGGGGGCGGCCCGCGAGGCCGCGGAGGGGCTCGGTATCGACTACGAGCTGATCAAGGTGTCCGACATCGCCGAGATGGCCTCCCGCGGAGTTCTCCTCACCCCCGCCCTCGCCGTGGACGGCGTGATCCGAATTTCCGGAAAGGTGCCCTCGGTGGAAAAGATCCGAGGAATGCTCCAAGACTGACGCAAGGAATGTAACGGAAATCCCGGCGCTCCCCGGCCGCAAGGAGTGACGACATGGCGGACTTCGATGCCGTTCTTCGTGAGATGGACTTCGCTTTTATAGGCGAAGGCCGCTTCAAGATCACGGCCGACAGACTACTCGAAGGACCGGACACGATACTGGTCGACCTCCGATCCGACGAAGAGCGGGCGATCATCGACCTCCGGCCGGAGGAGCTGCTCAAAACCATTTCCCTCCCCCTCGACGAGTTGCCGGAGCGCCTGTCCGAGATCCCGAGGGACAAAACGGTGGGGCTGTTCTGCTCGTCGCATACCCGCTCCACCATGGCGTACTTCTACCTCCGCGCCCACGGGTACGAAAACGCGAAGATCCTTTTATCGGGATACGACGCGCTCCTGCCGGAACTGACACCGGGGAAGTTGTCTCGGCGGCTCCGCGCACGCCGGGGATAGCCGCACGATGAACCGCACGCACCACCGAGGGGAACGACGATGAGCGTCGGATGGGTCAGCATCCTGGTGTTCGTCATCGCGGTGCTCATGACCATCGCCGGCCGGGGGGGCGGCAATTTCTATGTCCTCCTTCAGCTCGTCGTGGGCGCTTCGATGCACTTGGCGGCCACCACCGGACAATTTCTCATGGCCTCCACGTCGCTCGCGGCGATGATCGTTTTCCAGAAGCACCGCGCCGTCGTCTGGCCGATGGCGATTTTTATCGGGCTCACCACGAGCCTGATGGCTTTTGTCGGCGGCTTCATCTCCCACGGCATCGACGGCTGGACGCTCAAGATGGTATTCGCGGGGATGCTCGTCCTCGCGGGAATTCTGATGCTTCTCCCGATACGCGAACGGGAAGGAGCCCCGCCGGCCGGCGTGCTCACCTGGAGATTTCGTGCCGGAGAAGGGACATACGCGGTGGATCTCCGGATCGCCGTCCCCGTCGCCCTCGCCACGGGATTGTTCGCGGGCATGGTCGGCGTCTCGGGAGGTTCCTTCCTGGTGCCGCTCATGGTGCTCGCCTGCCGGTTGCCGATGCGGCTCGCCGTCGGAACCGCGACGGTCATGGTGGCGGCCACCGCGTTCATGGGCTTCCTCGGGCATCTCAGCCGGGGCGCCTTCGATCCGGTTTGGATTCTCCCGCAGACCGCGGCGGCGATCGCGGGGGGCGTTCTGGGAGGCAGGTTGACGCTCCGCACCAAGCCGAAAGTGCTGAAGAGGATCTTCGCGATCACGACACTCGCGGCGGCGGTTTTCCTCTGCGTGAACGCCGCGATGACGCGCTAGGAGGGATCGGCCGGCGGCATCGTCGCACGGATCCGATCCCGAAAGAGAGGAAGCGCTCAATGAAGCTGCGTCTTTTCAAGCTCTCTCCGTTGCTCGCCGGGATTCTGCTCGCCGGAGCGGTCCTGAGGGGCGCGGCCGTGGCCGGCGCACCGCGCGGAATGGAGGGCGGCGCGGTGGCGTCGTTCCCGGCGGAAAAGACACCGGAACGGGCGGCCGACCTTCCCGCCTCGCCGGAGTACATCGCGTATTACTGCCACCACACGCTTCGTTGCCGGTCCTGCCTCACCATCGAGGAGTACGCCCGGGAAGCGGTCGAGACCGGTTTCGCGGACGCGATCGCCGGCGGCGTTCTCGAATGGCGGTCCATCGACATGGACACGGAGGAGAACGCTCACCTCGCCGGGACCTTCGGCGCCGGCACGCAGACCGTGGTTCTCGTTCGTCGGGAAAACGGCGCGACGACCGAGTGGAAACGGCTCGATCGCTTGTGGGATCTTTTTCTGGAGAAAGAGAAGCGGAATGTTCAGGATTACGTGCGCCGCGAGGTCGAGGCGTTCCTGAGCGGAGAGGCCGGCGCGAAGACGCCGGAATCGGAGAACACCGGTCCCGAGTCGGGGTCGGATTCCCGGCGGAGTGATTAAATGATCCATCGCCGTTCCATGGTCCAGGCGGTCGTATTCATCGTACTCGGGATTTTGGTCGCTCTTTTCATGCGGAGCCGGGAGACGCGCGGGCCGAACGGCCCGACGACGACAACGCCCGCTGAGACGGAACGGACCGAGGAGGCCCGCCCCTGGACGGCGGATCTCCCCGCCGAGACGACGGGCGAATGGCGGGCGGACCTGCCGCGTCTCCTCGTTCTCGCCGGCGACAACGAGGAATCCCGCGACATGAAGGCGGCGGTGGATCGCCTCGCCGGGGAGTATGAAGACCGCGCCGTGGTCGCCTACCTGGATCTGCCGGTCCACCGGGACCGAGAGAAAACCGCGACCAAGACGTTCCCCACCACCGTGCTCATCGACCGTTATGGGAACGAGACGTGGCGGAAGGAGGGGTTCGTCCCCGTCGAGGAGCTTGAGGCGAAGCTGCGCGAAGCCTGTCGCTAGACGGTCCCTCCTCAGTGCCTCCCCCGTCACGACATCGATTTCGAGGAGAGTAGATGAAACATCAACGTTTGGTCTCCATTCTTCTTTTCGCGGTGCTGCTCTTTCTGGCCGTCACCTACGCAAGAGAGCGCGCCCGGCGCGGCGAGGGCGCGGAAGGCGCGACGGCGGTGGAGGCGCCCGCGCGGGAGACGCTCCCGAGTCTCGTCGATCTGGGATCGGACAAGTGCATCCCCTGCCAAAAGATGGCGCCGATCCTGGAGGAGCTGCGCGGCGTGTACGCCGGGCGGGCGGAGGTCCGCTTCATAGACGTTCGTATCGATCCGGAAGAAGGGCGCCGCCACGGCGTTCGCGTCATTCCCACGCAGATCTTCTTCGACCGCGAGGGGAACGAGGTGTGGCGACACGAGGGCTTCCTCTCGAAAGAGGAGATCGTCGCCCGCTTCGCGGAAATGGGGGTGGAGTAGTTGTTCGAAGGAGCCGCCGAGAGCCTCGCCGCCGCGGTTCAAGGGAACCTATGGGCCGCCCCCTTCGCCGCCTTCGCCGGCGGGCTGCTCACCGCCGCGAATCCCTGCGTGATCGCCATGGTCCCTCTCATGATCGGATACGTGGCGGGGCAGGAGAGGGCGGGCGTGCGCCGTTCCTTCCTCCTCTCCCTCGGCTTCGCGGCCGGGCTCACGGCGATGTTCGCTCTCCTCTTCCTCGTCGCCTGGACGGCCGGCTCGATGCTCCGCGCCTCCTGGTGGCGCTATGTGGCGGTCGCGGTCTGCCTCTTCATGGGACTGCATCTGGTGGGCGTTTTCCGCTGGTCCCCCCCCGGCCTCTCCCGTCTCCCCCGCGTGGGCGGCGGTCTGCCGGGGGCCTTCCTGCTCGGGCTCCTCTTCGGGCTCGTGTCGCTCCCCTGCGCCGGACCGATTCTCCTCGCCCTCCTCGCGGTGGTGCCGCTGAAAGGGACCGCCTTCGGCGCGATCCTTCTCGGCGCGTACAGCCTCGGCCACTGCGGGCTCGTCCTCGCCGGCGGCACGTCCATGGGCCTCGTGCAGAAGATGGCGAACTCGCGCGGCTGGACCCGCGGCCTCGTCGTCGCCCGCCGCGCGGCGGGCGCGCTCGTTCTCGTCGTGGGAATTTCGATTCTTTTTACTACGTAAGGATGGTGCTCCCATGAAGCGGGTTTTGATCGTCTGCACCGGAAACGCCTGCCGCTCCCAAATGGCGGAGGGGCTCTGGCGGGAGTTGGGGAATGGGGAGTGGGAAGCCCACTCGGCGGGCGCCGCGCCGGCGGGATGGGTGCACCCCCTCGCCGTCCGCGCCATGGAGGAGATCGGCGTCGACATCTCCGGGCATTGGAGCAAGGGGATCGACGATTTTCTCGGGGACACCTTCGACCTCGTCGTCACCGTGTGCGACCACGCGGCCCGCAACTGCCCCTTCTTCCCCGACGCGAAGGCGCGCCTCCATTGGCCCTTCCCGGATCCGATCCACGCGACCGGAGACGAGGAGAAGCGTCTCGCCGCCTTTCGGGAGGTGCGCGACGGCATCCGCGCGAGAATCGTGAGATACCTGGCCGAAGGGGAGTGATCCCGCGTTCATCGGATCAAGAAAAGAGGGCCGCGGAATGATGCGATGGAAAAAGGAACGAGGGGCGCTTCTTCTCATGACGGGAGGTTTCCTCGCCGCCTACTTTTTCCCCGCCGAAGCGCTGGAACGGGCCCTCCCCCTCCCCCACTTTCTCTTCGAGGCGTTTCACCTGGTCCGCTGGTACGCCCGGGAGCACGTCCTTCTCTGCCTCGTCCCGGCATTCTTCATCGCCGGCGCCATATCCGTCTTTCTCAGCCAGGCTTCGGTCATGAAGTATCTGGGCGCGGGGGCGAACAAGATCGTCGCCTACGGCGTGGCGAGCGTTTCCGGGACGATCCTTGCCGTATGCTCCTGCACGGTGCTCCCCCTCTTCGCGGGGATCCACCGGATGGGGGCCGGACTCGGACCGGCGACGGCGTTCCTCTACTCAGGGCCGGCGATCAACGTGCTCGCCATCGTGCTCACCGCGCGGGTGCTCGGCCTGGAGATGGGAATCGCGCGCGCCGCCGGCGCGATCCTCTTCAGCGTGGTGATCGGCGTGCTCATGCACCTCCTCTTCCTGCGCGAAGAGAAGGAAAAGGCGGCGGCCGCGGCGGCGATGCCGGCGCCCGAAGAGGGACGGCCTCTCCATCAAACGGCCCTTCTCTTCGCCTCACTCGTCGGGATACTGGTCTTCGCGAACTGGGGCGCGCCGCGGGGAGACGGCGGCGTCTGGGCGGCGATCTATTTCGCCAAATGGTTCCTGACGGCGGGGTGCGCGGCGGCGTTGGGCGTCATGCTCGGCACATGGTTCGGAGTCCGGCGGGCGTGGCTCGTCGCGGCGGCGGCGACAACGGGCGCGCTCGCGTTCCTCTTCCGGGAAACGCCCGTGATCCCCTTCGCCGCCGGCGCGCTCGCCTTGTCGGTTCTCACGGCCCGCGGCCGCGGAGAAGCGTCGGAGTGGTTCGGTTCCGCCTGGGGATTCGCCAAGCAGATCCTTCCGCTCCTCCTCCTCGGCGTGCTCGTCGCCGGCGCGCTCCTCGGCCGGCCGAACGAGGAGGGGCTCATCCCGAGCCGGTGGATCGCCTCTCTCGTCGGCGGCAATTCTTTGGGAGCGAATCTTTTCGCCTCCGCCGCCGGCGCCTTCATGTACTTCGCCACGCTCACGGAGGTGCCGATCCTCCAGGGACTCCTCGGCGCGGGAATGGGGAAGGGACCCGCCCTCGCCCTTCTCCTCGCCGGACCGGCGCTCAGCCTCCCCAACATGCTCGTTATCCGGAGCGTGATCGGCACGCGGAAGACAATCGCCTTCGTCATTCTCGTGATCGTCATGGCGACGGTCAGCGGAATGATCTTCGGCGCCTTCACGGAATAGGCTTCCCGTGATCCGGAAAACGCCCCCGGCGGAACTCCACCGGGGGCGTCGAGTTGTGTTTTTTTAGCGCGCCGGTTCCCCATGCGTTCCCACGAATGCGTGAGTCCCGGATTCCACGACGCGGACAAAAAAAAGCGGGGGACGTCGTAGACGTCCCCCGCGGCGATTGCGGTAATCTACCAGCGATCGCGCCGGCCGCCGCCGCCGCCGCCACCGCGGTTCTCGCGGGCGCGAGCCGGATTGACCGTAAGCGAACGACCGTCCATGTCCGTGCCGTTCAACGCGCTGATCGCCGCGTTCGCTCCGGCTTCGTCCATCTCGATGAAACCGAATCCACGCGGTCTGCCCGTGTCACGATCGGTGATCAGATTGACCTCTTCCACCGTGCCGTGCTTGGAGAACAGCTCACGAATCTCGGCTTCGGTCGCACTGAAAGGCAGATTTCCGATGTACAACTTCATAACAGGATCCTTCTCTTCCATTTCCGCCCTAATCGAACACTGTCCGATCGGTGAGACGACGCGGTTCCTCCGCTCTTCTCCTACCTTTCGAACTTCTCTCTTCTCGCCCCGAAGAGACCCTCTCTTCGCGCAAGCTCGGGAACATCACTCCAAAACCGATCTTCGATTCAACGAGGGCGCAAACGGTGAGTCGACTCGGTAGGACTATCCCACAGCTGTACTAAAGATATCGTCCTCGACCGATGGTTGTCAAACTATAAACTTCTCCCCCTCTCCCGCGAAACCGGATTCCCGGAGCCGGGCCGGCCCCATGTTGTTGATAATAAGTCGGTTAAGTCCGGGCCATCGTGGGGACGGCACGTAAAAAATATTTGAAAATGTCCCGGACGCACCCCTTTTCGGGGTCTGCCGGGGGCGAAAAGGCGATCCGGAGGGGGTACGACCCGGCGCCGCGCTCTCCGGTCCTCCGATTTCTCTCGATATGCCGTACGCACATTCCCTAGACTCGTGGGCGTCCCGCCAATATCCACACTCGACCGGAGGTGTGCGGTCATGAAACGGTCCCACGCCCTGATCCCCTTGCTCGTCTCGGTGGTCTGCGCGTTTTTTGCATTCGCGGCATCGCCGGTCGAAAACGTCGCCGGCCGGTGCATGACCTGTCATAAGGAAGTCTCGCCCGGCCTCTACCGACAGTGGTACGCGTCGGAGCACGCCGTTCACAACATCACTTGCGTCGACTGCCACGGAGCCGAGCGGGGGGAGCCGGACGCCTTCGAGCACGAAGGAGCGGTCATCGCCACGCTCGTCACGCCGAAGGATTGCGGTTCCTGCCATCCCCGCGAGATGGAGCAGGTGGATCACTCCTACCACGCCACGGCGGGTCTGATCCTCGAATCACAGGACGCCTACCTCGCCCACGCCGCCGGCGGCCGGCCGGTCGCCATCGCCGGCTGCGAGAGTTGCCACGGCTGCAAGGTGCGTATCGACCCGGATTCTCCCAACCGCCTCGCCAGGGAGAGCTGGCCCAACTCCGGCATCGGCCGCCTGAACCCTGACGGGAGCAAGGGATCCTGCAACGCTTGCCACACCCGACATGCTTTCTCCAAGGGGCAAGCGCGAAGACCGGAATCGTGCGGCAAATGTCACCTCGGCCCGGACCACCCGCAGAAAGAAGTCTACGAAGAGAGCAAACACGGGAACGCCTATAGAACCCACCTGGAGTCCATGAATATCGACGCGGACCGCTGGGTGGTCGGCGCGGACTATTTCAACGCGCCCACCTGCGCAACCTGCCACATGTCGGCAACGCCCGTTTCGTCCTCTTCCCACGACGTGGGCGGCCGCATCTCCTGGTCCCTCCGCCCGCCGATCTCTAAGAAGAAGGAAAATTGGCGGGAGCGGCGAGGCGCCATGCTCGAAGTATGCATCAACTGCCACGGCAACCTCTTTGTCGAAGGGCATTACGCGCAGATGGACGGCGTGGTCCGTCTCTATGACGAGAAGTTCGCGCGACCGTCGGGCGAAATCATGAAGATGATTCGAGAGAAAGGGCTGCTCGAGCGCCCCGCCTCCTTCGGCAACCGAATCGAGTGGACCTACTGGGAGCTTTGGCACCACGAAGGGCGGCGGGCCCGCCACGGCGCGGCGATGATGGGACCCGACTACACATGGTGGCACGGCATCTACGACGTAGCAAAACATTTCTATTTCAAGTTCCTTCCCGAGGCGCGCGACTACGGCGACGGAGACGTAAACGCCCGGATCGACGAATTACTCACCCTTGATCCCATGCACGCATGGATCAACCGGCCGACGGAGGAGATCCAGGCGGAGATCCGGTCCGGGAAATTGCAAAAGGTCTATACCGACCTCCTCGCGCCCGAATAGGAGCAGCCGGTCATGATCCGCCGTTTTCGTCTCTTCGTCATCGGCCTCTCCGCGAATTGGGTGGGAACGGCGGGAGTGGTGCTCACCACCTCCGCTTTCCTCCTCTTCCTCTTCCTGGAGGCGCTCCGCCTTCTGGGTGTGCTGACCAACGCCTACACGGGGCTCGTCACCTATATGACGCTGCCGGCGCTTTTCCTTCTCGGGCTCGCGCTCATCCCGATCGGCTGGCGGATCTACCTGCGCTCGTCGAAGGCCCGTTCCGTCGCGGACCCCCTCGCCGAGCGATTCAGCGGCGAAATGGTCCGGCCACGCGCAACCGGAAGCAGATTGGTATCCACCATCGCCGTGTTCACCCTGATCAACGTCCTCTTTCTCGGCGCCGGCGGCGCCCGCATACTGCACTTCATGGACGAACCCGTATTCTGCGGCACGGCCTGTCATTCGGTGATGCACCCGGAGTGGAACACCTACCAGGTTTCTCCCCACGCACACGTGAAATGCGTCGAGTGCCACGTCGGCGAAGGGGCGGGGGCACTGATCGATTCCAAGCTGAACGGCCTCTGGCAGGTCGTCTCCGCCACTTTCGACCTGTACGAACGGCCGATCCCTACGCCGGTGCGGCAACTCCGCCCCGCCCGCGAGACTTGCGAACGCTGCCATTGGCCGGACAAATTCTACGGCGATCGCATCCGGATTTTCCCGAAGCGCGCTCTGGATCGCCTCTCGACACCTCGATACAGCGCGCTCTCTCTCAAGGTCGGATCGGGACGAGGCGAGAACCGTGGCGAAATACACTGGCACGTGGCCGCGCGAAACGAAATCCTCTACGCGGCGGCCGACGAGTCACGGGAAAGAATGGCCTGGGTGGAGGTCCGCAAGGGGGATGATTTCTGGCGCTACGAAAACCGCGCCCTCGACCCGGCGGACACGCTCTTCCGTGAGGAGAGGATTCTCGACTGCGTAGACTGCCACAACCGGGCGACACACGTATATGAGGATCCGGAGCATGCGGTGGACCGTCTAATCCGCGAGAGAGACCTCGACCCCGGGCTCCCCTGGCTCAAGCGGGAGGCGCTTGCGGCGCTCACCGGTGCCTACGGCGATTCCGCCGCCGCCATGGCCGGCATCCGCAGCGCGATCGAGGGATTCTACGGGCGCGGCGCCGAGGGATTCGAGCCGGCCGACCCATCAATAACCGACCGGACCGTAGAGGTCCTGCAGGCATCGTATCGCCGCAATATTCATCCACGCATGCGGGTGACCTGGAACCCCTATCCGGACCACCGAGGACACCGGAACGGCGGCGGTTGCTTTCGCTGCCACAACCGGAACATGACCGACGCCTACGGCGGGACGATCCCCTACGACTGCACCCTCTGCCACTCGATTCTCTCCTTCGAGAGCGACGAACCGTTCCGCTTTCTCCAGCCGTCCGTCGCAGACGATCCGGAAATGGCGATGCACGAATATTTAAGGGAAGAATTTTTAAACTCGTGGCGCCGCTAGCGACGCGGCGACCGCTCTTCCGCCCCGATTGAATGCGGCGGCCCGCACCGTGAGTCGCCTCCCTTCTCACGCCCCATCGGCTGCGACCGTTTCCGGTCGTCAAACCCCGAGCGGGAACCGCAAGGGCGTGGTAAGATACGACGGTTGAACCCGTTGGCGGTCGCGCCCTCGCGGCGCGGGCGGCGGGCGAAAGCGGAGAGAAGGATGAAGAAACACCCCAAGAGACGAACCGCGAAACGGAAGGCGAAACAGCGCGCGCGTGCCCCTCTCCCGCGCCCCTGGTCGTGGATCCTCCCCGTCGCCGTTGGGGCGGTGGCCCCGCTCCTTCTGCTCCTCCTGCTCGAACTCGGCCTCCGGGTCGGCGGCTACGGATATCCGACCGACCTCGCCATCCCCGTGCCGGGGCGGGACACCTATGGCGTCAACCTTCGTTTTGGTTGGCGCTTCTTCCCTCGATCCATCGCGCGCGTCTGCCCCTTCTTCACGTTCCGGCAGGAGAAGGCGCCCGGCGCGTATCGTGTCGTCATCCTCGGCGCGTCGGCGGCGCAGGGTTATCCCGACAACACATTCAGCTTCGCCCGCGCCCTCGAGGCGATGGCGCGCCTTCGTTTTCCCGATATCGATTTCGAGTTCGTGAATACAGCGATCGTGGCGACCAACTCCCACGTGGTCCTCCCCATCGCGCGAGAGTTCGCCCGCCGAGACCCGGATCTCTTCATCGTCTATCTGGGGAACAACGAGGTGATCGGTCCCTACGGGATCGCCTCCGACGGGGGCCGCCGCGCCGGGAGCCTCGGCCTGGTGCGGCTGGGAATACGCCTGCGCGCCACAAAGGTCGGGCAGCTCCTCGAGGAGATCACCGGGCGCTTCCGGAACGAGGAGGAGCTGATCCAACGGTGGGGCGGCATGGAGATGTACACCGAGAACACGATCGCCGCCGGCGATCCCCGCCTGGCGAGGGTGTACGACTTCTTCGAGAGCAACCTGTGCGACATCTGCGCCGCCGCGGAGGGCGCGGGGGCGCCGGTTCTCCTCTGTACCGTCCCCGTCAACCTTTGGGACAGCGCCCCCTTCGCATCGCTCCATCGGGCGGACCTGACGGATGAAGAGAGGGCGCGCTGGGAGGAGATCTACGCACGGGCGGTCGCGCGGGACGAGGACGGACGGACCGAGGAGGCGATCGCGCTCTATCGCGAGGCGCTGGCGATCGACGACGCCCACGCGGAGTCGCAGTATCGGTTGGGGCGTTGTCTGCTCGCCGCCGGCGACGTGGCCGGGGCGCGCGAGCGTTTTCTGCGGGCGCGGGATCTGGACGGGCTCCGCTTCCGGGCCGACGGCGTCATCAACGGCCGGATCCGTTCCGTCGCGGCGGCCCGGCCGGACGTTTTCCTCGTCGATCTGGAGTCGCGCTTCGACGAGCTGGTGGGCGGTCCCGATCCGATACCGGCGGAGACGCTCTTCTTCGAGCACGTGCATCCCACGTTCACCGGAAACTATCGGATCGCCGAGACGGTTTTCCCGGCGTTCGTCGAGAGGCTCCGCGCTCGTCTCGGCGTCGGAGAACCCGATCCGCCGGCCCCACCCTCCCTGGAGGAGTGCGCCGATTATCTCGTCTACACCGATTGGAACGAGCACCGCGCTCTCGGCATCATCCTGGAGCTTCTGGACGACCACCCCTTCCCCGAGCAGTACGATCACGGGGAGAAGTACGCCCGCGCCGTCCACCGCATGGAGGAGCTGAAAAGGGGAGCGTCACAGGAGAAGATGCTCGAAACCTACCAGACCTACCGGAGCGCCTTCCGCGAACGCCCCGACGACATTCACCTCCACCAGAACTACATCGAGCTTCTCAAATCCACCAACCAGCGCCCCGCCGCCAACGAAGAGATCCGCCGCCTCATGCAAAAACAACCGTCGACGGATTGGTACGAGAACGAGAAGATAATGCGGTAGGTCGTCGTCGCCGTGATGAAGCAACGAAACGTCGCCCGCCGCGGCGTCGCGGGAGCCGCCGCAAAGCGTTTTAGAGGCCGGGGGAAAAGAGAAAACGCGGGAGAGAAAACGCGCCTTACTATAAGCTCAGCCTTCGGCGCAGTTCCTCCCGGTAGCTGCGTCCCACCTTGAGCGTGCTCTTCTTCGCGTCCTCGAGCTGCACGACGAGATCGCCGTGGAACCAGCGCTGGATCTTCTTCACCTTTTCGAGCGACACGATGTGGCTCTTGTGGATTCGGCAGAAAACGGCGGGGTCGAGCCTCGACTCCAGTTCCTTCAGGGTCATGTCGATGAAGTGCTCTTCGTCCTCGGTGCAGAGTAGCACGCACTTCTCCTCCGCCTTGAAGCAATACACGTCCGCTTCGGTAATGAGAAGGATCTCGTCCGCACGGTTCACCGCGAAGCGTTTCAGATAGGGCTCCCTTTCCACGGCTTCGCGCAGGGAGGCGAGAAACCGCGTGTCCACGATTCGGCGGCGCTCCAGGGCGCGCGCCACCGCCTCCGCGACGCGCCCCACCGAACTCGGCTTCAGTATGTAATCGAGCGCGTTCGCCTCGAAGGCTTTGATTGCGTATTCATCATAGGCGGTCATGAAGATCACCATCGGTTTGTGCGCGATGCGCTCCAACACCTCGAACCCGGTCGCACCGGGCATCTGTATGTCCAGGAAGACCAGCTCCGGTTTCCGCTCGTCGATAAGGGTGATCGCCTGGAGTCCGTCCATGGCTTCACCCACCAATTCAATCTCCGTCCGTTCCGCCAACAGGGTTTTCAGGCGCTCCAGCGAATGGAGTTCGTCTTCCACGAGGAGAGTTCTAATTCGCAAGGGGCAACTCCAGTGTGATCCGCGTCCCGCCGCTATCCGGCGATTCGATCCTCAGCATTCCCTTGCCGCCATAGAGAAGGCGCAGGCGTTCGCGCGCGCTGTGCAGGCCGAAGCCGCTGCTCCGCTCCACCGGGAGCGCGCCGTCACGGCCGCTCTTCCGCGAATCGATGCCGACGCCGTCATCCTCCACCACGACGCGCGTGAAGCCTTCCGCCTCAATAGCCGACAGGCACAGATTCCCCCCGCCCGTTTTGGGCGTGATGCCGTGCACCACCGCGTTCTCCACGAGCGGTTGTATGAGAAGCGGCGGCACACGCCTCGCCTCGAGCGCCCGGGGAAGATCGATGTCGTAACGCAGACGATCTCCTAGGCGGACCTGTTCGATCGCTAGGTATTGCCGCGCCAGATCGAATTCCTCGGCCAGGCTGATCCTTTCGGCCGCCGGCAGGTGAAGCACCTTGCGGTAGATATCCGACAAACCGAGGATCATCTCCTCCACCTTGTCCGGTTCCTTGTGCACCAGGTCGATCATGGTGTTCAGCGTGTTAAAAAGAAAATGCGGATTCAGTTTGGACTGAAGGGCCGCCAGCTCCGCCCTCGCCCGCAGGCCCTTCAACCGCTCCTGCTCCAGAGCCTGGCTCGCCATGCGTTCGCGAATCGTGTAATAACTCAGAATCAGCGCCGTCACGATGAGGGCGCCGGGCAGGCTCCCCTTGAAGATCGCCAGAAAGAGCGGGCCGCCGAGAACGCTCTGATGAAAGAACACTTGAAAAATCAACGACGCGGCCAGAAGGCCGACGAAACAGCCGGCGGCCACGGCGGGAAGCCCGAAGGCGATCTGCAGGGGCCGGCGCCATTTCAGAAAACCGTGATGGTTCGAGGCGTAGGCGAACAGGGATCGAATGCTCCAGGCAATGCAGTTCGTGATGATCAGATAGCTCGGAAGACTGGACAGGAAACCCGAGTCGTGGTGGGCGAGAAGAGCCAACGCGGCGGCGACCAACTGGTAAATGACGGCTTCCCGCGCGATTTCCTTCACGACACCCTCCGGAGCGAATCTAGCCGATCCCCTGCGACGATGCTACCGGCTTTTCGTCCGCCCGCCGCGTCACGCGGCCCCTCGCGCAAACATGCCGAGTCCCATCCATAGAAACAAAAGACCCGCCACCAGCGCGGACAGCTGCGCCAGCCATCGCACCCGCTCGACGCGGGCTGCGGCGCCCGCCAACAAGAGGGGGAGCAGCCAGAGAGTCGTCATTAGAAAGTAGACGGCGAAGAAGACAATTCCGTTCCCGACGCGCCCCAAGGTAAAGACATAAGCAGCCGCCGCGAGAAAGGGAGGACAGACGTTCAATCCCGTGAAGAAGCCGAGCCCCAGCGGCAAGGCGCGCATAGGTAGAACTCGACCCAAGGACGCACAAAGACGGAGCCGTGGAAAGCCGGTCACGAGGCCGTAGGCGATCAGCAAGAGAGAGAGCAGCACGAGCGCCGCCCCCGACATCGACGCGAGCAGCCGGTGCTCGAAGCGCCCTCCCAGCCATCCGGCGAGGGCGCCGAAGGCGAGGTAGGCGGCCAGACGTCCGAGGCTGAACTCGCCCAGCATGCGGAGCCTGCCCCCCGGGGCGCTCTTCCCCCCGGCGCAGGAGAGGGGGAAGAGCACGGGAAAGCAGTAGACCAGGCAGAAAGGTCCCGTGGAGAGCCCGAGCAGAAGGGCTTTCGTGAACATACCGCCTCCCTACTCGTCGATCTCCGCGAGAAGGGCTTTGGCTTCCGACGCGGAAGCGCTGTCGGGCGAGCCGGCCAATATCCCCTCCAGAAGGGAGCGCGCGTCGCCGGCATTGCCGTTTTGCATCCTCGCCCGGGCGAGGTTGAGCTTGATGCCGAGCACTTCCCCTTCCGACACGCTTCCCGGCGCGTGCTCGGCCATCATCAGCAGTTGCTCGAAGTCGTCGACGGCCGTGCCGGCACGCTCGAAAATAACGGGCAGGTTGAGACAGAAGGCGCCTCGCTGGTATCGAATCCCGAAATCCATGGGAGCCAACTCGACCGCGCGATCCATTTCCTTCAACCCGTCCTTCACGTGGCGCATCTTCATGATCGGAAGCATGGCGTCGCGGCCCTTGAGAGCGAGCATGCTTCCGTGGAGCACCAGGACCCACGGATCGTCGGGAGCCTGCCCCAGCGCCTTGTCCAGATGCTTCTCCGCCCTCTTCAGTGCTTCGCCGTCCCCCGCCCGCGCTTCCGCCAGACAGGCGTTGCCGGCGCGGATCAGCAGGGAGAGGTTGTCCGGGTCTTGGACGAGCAGGCTCTCGGCCTCCGTCGCTTCCCCGGCGGCGACCGGTGCGGCGGCGAATGAGACCGCGAGGGCGATGACGAGTCCGAGCAAGCAACATGTGATCCTGTGCGACATTCTATCCTCCGTTCATGGATGTGTAAGAGGCCAATGTTCGGCGACCCGGAGCAGCCAGCGACCGCCGTAGTTGAGAAAGAAGAAGGGAACCAGGAGCGCGAGCGCGATCGCCCAGGCGAACACGAGCGACATTCTGATTATTACGAGCAACCGCATCATCCACCCCCTGAGCCGAAGAGAACGAGAATCGGTCGAACCAGAAGACCGAGCAGGCCGGCGAGCGTCCGGGTGACGAAACCGCCGGAGAGCGTGGCGCCGAAAGCGACGGCGGTGAAGACGAACAGGGTCCGGGCTTCGAAAATCTCCCCCAGGATCCGCCGCGGCGCCCGCGACAGGCGTTTCCACCACGGCGCCTCGCCACCGGCCGCCGGGCGATACACCGGCACGCCGACCAGCGCGTAGTCGATCGCCCCTTCCGGACATACGGAGATACATTCGCCGCAGCGGGTGCAGGTGCGCGTGATCATCGGTATGGGGGCGCGCGACGAGATCCCGTCCGCCGGGCGGTTTTCCGCCCCGGTCGCCGTGACAATCGAGAAGGTGGGACACGCCGCCTCGCACTTCCGGCAACCCTTGCACGCGTCGGGGTCGATGCGGATGCGGTACGGATTGAGGGGACTCATCAACGATTGCATCGCCCCCAGCGGGCAGAAGAGGCCGCACTGCGTCCTCTTCTTCGTGAGGATCGGAAGAATCACCAGAAGACCCATGCCGAGAGTGATAAAGATGATCGCCTGCAGATACCTGACGGGGCTGTCCACGGCGGGATACTCCGTTACCAACTTGAGTGGGCAGAGCCAGGAGCAGTATTTCGGTTCCAGTGTCCAAAAGGACCAGACCACGACGATCAGCAACACGGCGTAAGGGAGAACGCGCAGGCGCCCGGGCATCCGCCGGGTGCCGAGCAGCGGCTTCCGCAGGACCTTGGAGAATCCCTCGTCGATGCCGCCGAAGAAACAACCCCAGCTGCACCACCCCCGCCCCATGGCGAGAAAACCGACCAGCCAGAGGAAGAAGATCGCCCAGAAACCGCCGTAATGACCGCTCACGATCTGTGAAGGGAAAATAAGCAGCTTGCGCAGCAACGCGGGCAGGATGAGCTGCGGAATGGCGACCGGGCAGAGAGGGGTTTCGTGCGCAGCGATGATTTCGGGCGTCAACGCCATGGAGCCGCGCTCGGCGATAAGATCGCCGATGAAGATGAAAACGAAGGAGAAGGAGTAGACGACGAAAAAGACGCCGCGCCAAGGCTTGGTTCGCCCGGTGCGTAGGATCATGAAAGTCATGAAGGTGAGATACAGCGTCCAGAGGCCGCTGGCCGCCAGGCGCGTGTCGTCGCCCACGTGGCCGGCCATGACGAAGGTGCTCATCAGGAGGAGCAGGAGCAAGGAAACCAATGCGCTGGTGAAAACCGATTTGCGTCTTGGCCGGGCGGGCATGGGTCACTCCTTTTCGCCGGAACGGGCGTCGAAGCCATCCCGTCCGTGACTATGGGGAGTTTAGCCCGCGCCCACGCGCCTAGCGACGACCCGCCGACGAACGGTTCCCATTCGGGGATGAACGGCGGTCGGGGAGAACGACCCGCCGGGAGAATCTTCTCTCGCCGCGATTGAAGGGAGAAACGAGGGGGCGACGGCCGCCGTTTCCCTTGCTCGGAAGAGCACCCCACTTTTCTCTTGCCGTTCAACCTAATATTCTGATATTATTAGCGTTAGTAAGTTTGGCCTCCGGAGACGGCTCGGGGTTTCGCCCGACAACGGCGCTGTTTCGAGTTTGGTTCTTTTCTCCCGTGAGGCCGGAACGAGAAGGAAGGTCCCTTGCGATCGGACGACCTTCTCGTTCACGGTTCTTTTGTCTCAATTGCCGTCTAAACCGAGTTCGATTCCTAGCGCGCCGTTCGCGAATCGACCGGGTGTACGCACCCGGCGGTGTTCGTCGGCTTTCACCCGGGGGACCGAGGTCCGCGGTCCCGTTCGCCGTGGCGAACCGAGAGGTCGAGCCGGGAACGACGCCTTTTATCGGTAAGAGGTTCACCGCGGACATCCGTGACAGGGGAGATCGAAGATGAAAGCGGGGCTTCGGGCATCGTACTTCCTAGGAATGGTGATCGTCATGGCCGCGTGGGCCGTTTCGGCGCGGGCGGACGGCATTCAGTTCGAAGAGGTCTCGGGCGCCGCGGGGATCGGCTATGTAGGTCCGAGTTGGGGTTCGGCTTGGGGAAATTACAATGGGGATCTATACCCGGATCTGTGGCTGGTCGACCATTGGAATCGGCCCGGACTCTACGTGAACCAGGGGAACGGGTGTTTCGTCGACGTGGTGTTTCAGATCATCCCGGCGGAGTTTTATGGGAACGATACCCACGGCGCCACCTGGGTGGATTACGACAACGACGGCGATCAGGACCTGTATCATCTGGCGGATTTCGATCCGGAGAGCTACCTCCCTCTTCGCGATTTCTTTTTCATCAACAACGAAGGTCAAATGGATGAATCCGCCGACTCGCTCGGCTTGAAATACCCTTTGGGGCGCGGGCGCATGCCCCTCTGGGTGGACTACGACCGGGACGGATTGCTGGATGCTTTTCGCCCGACGAGCCAGCGACCGGGATCGGCCGACGGACCGACGGTGTTGTTCCGGCATGGCCCCTACGGTTTCACGGATGTGTCGGAGCAGGTGGGGCTGGAGCAGAGCGAAGACGGCAACGAATTCGCCCTGCTCGCCGATCTGTCCGGCGACGGCAGACTCGAATTGATCACCCATGTCACGGGCCCCTTCCCCGAGAAGGTCTACGAAATGACGGATGTGCCGTTCGAGGACATCCGGGAGGACCTGGGAATACCGACGAACAGCTGGGTCAACGACGCCGTTGCGGGGGATTTCGACGGCGACTTGGACAACGATCTCTTCATGATTCGCGGCGAGAAAGAGGAAGGTTTCCTCCAGGTCGACGGCAACACGGTGGAAGTGGCCTTTCTCGCCGCCCATCCCGTGGAAATGGGAGTCGGTTTTGAAACCGCCGGAGAAGTGACCATCGATCTCTATCCCAAGTGGAAGTACGGCTTGGACAAGATCTTCATCGGGGCCGGCGGTTGTCACCCGGAAGACTTCTGTTTCACCCTTTCCCCCGCGGACACGAATGTGTGCGGCGTCTGCGAGCACGAGCCCGGCGCGGAACTCGCCGTGTACGTCGGATACGACTCCTGTTCCCAGTGCTGGCAGATCCTGCATTCGCAGATGGCGATCAACCTCGTCGTGACGAGCACCGAGTCGATTTTCGCTCTTTCCGCCATCGGCTGGGATCCGGAAGCGCCGCCTCTGTCCGATCATTATTTGGTCAATCTCGGCGACGGTTTCGAGGACCGAACCGTGAGCGCGGGCTTCCTGGAACCCAGCTCGGGGCGCGGCGTCCTCTCCGGCGACTTCGACAACGACATGGATTTGGACCTGTACATCGTGAGCACCGGGCCGGTGGAGAACGCGCCCAACATCCTCTACCGGAATGACGGCGGAGGATCGTTCCACAAG
>JAFGGD010000043.1 GCA_016930695.1 Candidatus Eisenbacteria bacterium | reverse complement strand
GTCCGGAACTTTGACCTGCACGGTTCACCGGGTCAAAGCGTGCTTACTGGTGGATCGCCGAAAGAGAAGCGCCGGCAGGCGTCTTCATAACCCACTGGCGCTTAATGACTTATATGGCGCGCCCGGCGCGACTCGAACGCGCGACACCTGGCTCCGGAGGCCAGTGCTCTATCCACTGAGCTACGGGCGCGCAGCTAAACGAATGGAAAACCCGCATCCGCGGGTCGTCACGGCCGGATTGTAGCGCAGGGATATCGGTTTTCCAACCGAAAAGAACGCGAGGCGCCTCGCGCCCCCCTTTTCCCACTTTTTTTGAAGAAAAGGGGGGGGACTTCGACAATGTATTTGGTAAGAAACTATTTTACAACGGGTTATGGGAGAGGAGGCTGTGGAAAAAATATGGTTGACAAGGAGCGCTCCCCATCCGTATGATCCCGGTCAATCCTCGCGGCGACCGCCCTCGCGCGGCTGCCGGGGAGAAGTGCCGAGTGGGATCGAAGGGTCCTGGATCGGTAACTGGAATCAATAAAATAGATTAGGCCGCTTTACCGTTCGGAGAACTGGTTGGAGGTGGACGTCCGCATCTCCACTCTCCCTTGCACTCACGGCGGGTAGGCGGCCTTTTCCTTTTCACGCTCCGCCCTTTCTACTTTCCGTCCGTCCCCTCTCTCTCTTCCTTTGGATTCTTCCCGGATCGCGCTAATCTATCGGCGGAGGGCTCCATGTTCGGACGAGGCGGCAAGGCGAGGATCGGTTTCGATTGGTCCGGCGAGACCTTGAAGGCGGTCCGTGTCGTTTGGGACGTCAACACGCCGCGGATCACCCACTGCGTGCTCGACGAGGCGAAGGGGCTCGCCCTCGCCGTAGCCCGGATGCGCGCCGCGGGAATCCGGCCCGGGCGGGGGAGCTTCCATGCGTCGATCCCCGATGACGGGGTCCGGGTCCGTGAACTGGACTTGGAGGGCGTTCCGGAGGCGGAAATCGCCGCAGCGCTTCCGGCGGCGATGACCCGGGAGACCGGACCGGCCGCGGAAGGAGGGTGGGTGATCGACCACCAGACGCTCCGCCGGGACGAAAGGGGAGGACGGGTCACCGTGCTCGCCGCGGCGGCCCCCCGTATGGAGATCACCGCTTACAGGGACTCCCTCGAGAGAGCAGGCGCCGGGCCCGACCGTCTCGAGCCGGCCGGGATCGCCGCGTGCAACCACTGGATGCGGCAGAGCGGCGCGGGAAGCGCGGGGCCGGGCCGGGCTCTTCTCGACATCGGCGCCGCGGCGAGCCGAATCACCTTCTTACATGAAGGATATCCCCTCCGAACGAGACGGATCGAGGTGGGGGGGGAGGATTTCACTGCGGAGATTCGAGAGCGATGCGGGATCTCGCGCGACGAGGCGGAACGCGTCAAGCGGGCGGAGACACCCCTCGGGGCGATCCGGCCGGACCGGGGGGACCGTGCGGCGCCGATCGCCGACCTGATCCGTGTCTCCATGGACCGCCTCGCCGGTGAGGTGCGCGCCCATCGGGCCGCCTTCCACGGGAGGGGTGGTTTACTGGGGGGGCTCACCCTCGCCGGAGGAGGGGCTCTTCTTCTCGGAATCGACAGGGCTCTCTCGCTTCGCCTCGATCTGCCGGTGGAGGTGATCGACCCCTTCGAGCCTTTCGCCCTTCCCGAGGATTGGAGCGGCGAGAAGGAGGACCGAATCACCGGAGAGGCGCCCCGCTTTCTCACGGCGCTCGGCCTCACGCGGTGGTGGGAGCGATGAACGATTACGACATCAACCTTCTTCGCGCGCTCCGGGAGATGGGCGTACGGCGGCGTCCCGGCCGTCTCGTTCCTCTGCTGTTCGCGGCGGGCCTTCTCTTTTACGGGATTCACGCGGCGGGATCGCTCGGCGCGGCCCGGGCACGGGTCGAGAGAGAAGCGGCCCTTCTCGAGCGGGCGAGGGACCTGGACCGGCGCGAGGAGGAGACGACCCCGTTTTTCGAGAGGCGGCGGGAAGCCCTTCAGGCGCGCGCCGATCGAATCCCCTGGAGCGCCGTGCTCGGATCGATCGCCCGGGCCGTCCCGCCCGGGGAGCGACTCGATCGAATCGACTACGCCGGTGGGGGGAGGGGACGCCTCACGGTGACTTGGTTCCCCTCCGGTCCCGGCGCGGCGCGGGATTTCGCGCGCGCCGTCCGTGAGGATTCTCTCCTCCTTCGCGTTTTCCCCATCCTGCGGGTCGAGGAGGGTGGGGCGGAGGAGGCGGATACCCTCCTCCTCCGGCGGAGGGAAGAGCGATGAGGGTGTCTTGCCTGAGCCCTCTCGGCGCCGCGCTTTTATTGGCCGCGCTCTTCGTCTGGTCCGGTACGCGGCTTTCCCCCGTGGCGCCGGAGGAGAGGATCTATCTCGAACGGACCGCCGATCGCGTGATCCGCGGGGAGAGTGAGGCGGCGGAGAGGGAGGCTTGGACCGCGCGCGCGGGCGCCTACCTCGATCTGGTGAGCGGCGCGTCCCGATCCGGAGCGGTCGCCGGCGAAACGGGCGGCGCGGGCGCGGACACGGTCGAAGCCTCCGGGCGATTCGCCGAACTCGCCGTCGCCGTCGAGAGGATCGCGGAAGGGGATGGGGGACGGATCGCCGCCTTCACTCTGGAACGGGAGGGGGAGACGATTCATCTCCGATTGATCCGGGGCGGCATCGAGGGGGAAGGGCGATGACGAGGGCGCTGCGCGGTTTGGGTGTGATGCTTCTCGCCGCCGTCGTCTTTTTCGGAGGGCATCGAGCCGCCCGCTCGGGGATCGCCTATTTCACTCTTCCCGGAGAGCCCCCGCCGGGCGAGGCGGGCGCTCCGACCCTCCGGGAGTGGGATCTCCTCGATTCCGTTCGGGAGAAGGATCGCCTCGCCGCCGCCGCGTCGGCGATCCCCTCCTCCCTCGATCCCTTCCATCTCCCGCCGGAAGAAGACACCGTGGAAACCGTGCCCGTACCGGAGGAAGAGACGGTGGTCGCGGAGGCGCCGGCCGGCGAACCGTCTGCCGCCCGCGAGGTCGTCGCTCCCTCCGTCCGTCCCGAACGCTCCCCTCCGGACCGCGCGGAGGCGGATGGGGCGGAATCGTATGCGATTCCCGTCGTACTGCGGTGGACGGGGGCCGGCACGGGGAGCCGCGTGGTGCTCGATTTCGGGAGCGAGCAATCCCCTCCGCTCGCGGAGGGGGAGGGCTTCCGAGAATGGCGAGTCGCCGGCTTCAGCGCCGATCGCGTCTACCTGGCGCATCGGGGCGTGACCTACACGCTCCCCCTCCCCTGATCCCCGTTTTCCTCTTTCCCCCATCCGGAGGCCCGCCGGACGAGCACGGCCGCGCCGGTCGTCCCCGCGAGAAGGAGGAAGAGCTGCGCCGGAAGAGTTATACGCAAAGGGATACCGAAGAGGTTCCGCAGCGTGAGGGGCCAAAGGTCGAGGGAGTCCGTGGGAGGTTTTCCGGCGACGGTTTCACCGAACACGATCCAGTGCGCGACGAGCCTGTTCCGGAGCGGATGGAACCAGATCTCCCCCCGGGAGAGAGGCCGGTCCGGAGGATGGATCCCGTGGCGGACCAGGGGCGCCTCCATCTGCGGCAGGCCGCCCAGATGAAAGAGGAGCCCCGGGACCTGCACGAACGCCGTGATCAGCACGAGGACGACGATCAACCGCCGCCAACGCCTGCTGCGTCCGACAAGGGGGGAGGCGAGCGGCAGGAGGAGGAAGGGGAGGGCGGGAAGGAGGAAGCGCGGGCCCCAGGTGTAGGCGTGGAACCACCAAGGCGCGTAGAGAAGGATCAGGGCGACGACGACGGCGCCGCAGAAGAGGTGAAGGCGGGGCGCGCGACGCCTATGGAGGACGAGCGCGGCGGCGCCGGCGATCGTGACCGGCGCGTAGAGAAAGATCGACTCCCCGGGGCTCACGAGAAGGCCGGCGAGGCCGGTGAGGAAGGGGGTGGTGAAACCGCCGCTCCGCCAGGCGAAGAGCGAGATCGGGTCGCCGAAACGGATCCAGTTCAACCCGACCACGAGGGGGATCACGGCGGCGAGGAAACCGAGGAGCGCGGCGGCGCAGCGTTCGATCCAGCGTTTCGTGTTCCAGGGGGAGGGGATGAGGAGAAGGGAGAAGAGGGGAACGAGAACGACGCCTGTGATCCTGA
The DNA here is from genome assembly GCA_016930695.1 of Candidatus Eisenbacteria bacterium. Classification (NCBI taxonomy): domain Bacteria; phylum Candidatus Eiseniibacteriota; species Candidatus Eiseniibacteriota bacterium. Next base: position 17,673 of record JAFGGD010000043.1, on the reverse strand, counting down.
GGGCGGTGGCGCCGCCGAGGAGAAGACCTCCCGCGAAGAGCCTTCCCCGGCCCGCGGATCGTCCCGGCGCATGGAGGAGGAGCGCCGCGCCGACCAGAAAGGCGGTCTGCGGCGTTTCGGTCCAGCTCCGTTTGGCGTAGGGCCAGAAAAAGGTGGCGAGGCCGAGGAGGAGCGCTGCCGCGAGGGCTCCCTCCCTCCGCCCGTACACCGCTCTCGCCCAGAAGTAGAAGAGGAGAACCGCGAGGGCGGTGGCGACCGGCGAGAGAAGACTCGCCAGCGTCCCCTCGAAAAGGACGCGTTGCGATTCGGGGATCGCGCCCGCCCGGACCAGGGCGCCTCCGAGGAAGGTGGCGGGGGTCCAGAGAAGGGAGTGGAGGATGCCGAACTTGGCGTACGTCTTGCCGTCCGCCGGGGAGAAGACGGTCAGCTTGCCGTGGGGGGGGACGTCCAGGGCGCACCGGTCGGTCAGGGAGCGCGCGACCGCCAGCTTGACATATGCATCGTTGACGTAGAGCCTACCTCCGGCGACCGCCAGGTAGAGCGCGAGAAGAGTGAAGAAGAGGATCGGTGCCGTTCGGTCGCGTGCCATGGCCTTTCCGTTCCGCGTTCGCGGCGGCGAATGTCCCGGCGAGCATAGACGATCCCGGCCCGCCGGGGCAAGGACGGTCCGGGCGCCTTGCGGGGATTCCTCCGGAAGGAGTATGATGAAAACCCCGCCGCGAGGGAGATCGGTCCATGCAATGGGACGCCGGCCTTCTCGAGGAAATCTTCGAAATCGTGACCCGGGCGGAGTCGGTGGACCATGCCCTTCCCCAGGTGTTGGAAAGGGCGCTCCGGTTCATCGGTTTCGAGCGGGGAGCCGTCTATACCCTCGACGAGGAGCGGCGCACGCTCCATCTCCGCGCTCACCGCGGCGACACCGGCCGTATGGCCCGCACCTTCCAAACGATCCCCGTCGGCCAGGGAGTGATCGGACGGGTCGCGGAGAGCGGGAACCGCGCTCTGGTGGAGGACACCTGCCGCGATCCCCGCATGTCCACGACGGTCCTGTGCGAGGAGGGAATACGCAGCTTCCTCTGCGCGCCGATCCGCGCGCGCGGGCGAGTTCTCGGCGTGCTCGCCGTCGCATCCGGCGAAGAGCGCGCCTTCCGCGAGAGTCACATCAACGCCGCCTCCGCGGTGGCGCACCAGCTGGGCGTCGCCCTGGACAACGCGGAGCTGCTTCTGCGCTCCCGCCAAGGGGAGCGTCTCTACCGGAATCTGTTGGACGGCTCGCCGGATCTCCACATCCTCTGCGATCCCGATTTCCGGGTGATCCGGATCAACCCCGCGGTCCGCGACTTCTTCGGCCTCGCGGAAGGAGCGGACGAGATCACCCATTTGCGGGACCTGCTCGACGAGGAACCCTTCAACGATTTCCGCCGCACCCGGGATCGCCTCGTTCACGGCTCCCGCGAAGGGATCCGGTTCGATCTGGAGCTGAGGGGGGCGGACGGTGCCGATCACTTGTTCGACGTCCATTCCAACCTGATCCACGAGGAGGGGGGAGAGTTCTTCCTCCACTTCATCGGGCGGGACATCACCGAGAGGAAACAACTCGAGTCGCGGCTCCTGGAGTTCACCAACCGGCTCGCCGAGATGGTGGAGCGGCGGGACACGCAGCTCCAGAAGGCGCGGGACCAGATCGCACGTCTCTTCGACGTGACCCGGCGGATTCACGAGCTGGGATCGATCGACGAAAAGCTCCGCCTGATCGTGGAAACGGTGGTCGAGGCGAAGCTTTTCCGTAAGGCGGTGGTCCGCCTCCACGACCGGGAGGGGAGGCCCCTCCACTCCACCGCCGAGGGGTACACGACGGAGGAGCTCTCCCGTCTGCAGGACTGGCATTTTCTCCCGCTTCGCCTGGGCGGGGAGACGTCGGACGGGGCGGTCCGCGTGGGCGCTTCCTTTTTCCTTCCTTCCGACCAAGGGGGCCGTCGCCCCGAGGGGCGTTGGATGCAGGGGGACCGCCTGGTGATTCCCCTCGCCGGAGGCGAATCGAACGGTCCGATCGGCTATCTCCTCGTGGAGGAGCCTTTCGACGGGACACAGCCGGGGGAAGAGACGGTACAGGTGATGGAGATGTTCGTCACGCAGGGGGCTCGAGCGGTGTTGGAGGCGCGAATGGAACAGCAGCTCGCCGAGGTGGACCGCATGCGAACCGCCGTGGCGCGGCGCTATCGATTCGATAGACTGGTCGGCGATTCCCCCCCTATGCGGGACCTCTATGAAACGATTCGCCGCCTCGCCAAGGTCCGCACGTCGGTCCTGATCGTCGGCGAGAGCGGCACGGGCAAGGAACTGGTCGCCGGGGCGATCCACTACAACGGCCCCCGGAAGGACGCCCCTTTCATCAAGGTGAACTGCGCCGCCATCCCCGAGTCCCTTCTGGAGAGCGAACTCTTCGGGATCGAGAGAAGGGTGGCCACCGGCGTGGACAGACGGGTGGGGCGATTCGAGAGGGCCGACGGCGGGACCCTCTTTCTGGACGAAGTCGGGGACATGAGCTACGCCACACAGGCGAAAGTGCTCCGGGCGCTCCAGGAACGCGCCTTCGAGAGAGTGGGGGGGGAGAAGACGATCCGGGTGGATGTCCGGATCGTGGCCGCCACCAACCGGGACCTGCAGGAGGAGATCGATAGGGGCCGTTTCCGCCGCGACCTTTTCTATCGGCTGAACGTCGTAAATGTCACGCTCCCCCCTCTCCGCGAGAGGACGGGCGATGTCCCCCTGCTGGTGGAGCACTTCCTCTCCCGCTACAGCCGGGAACTCAACAAACCGGGGCGCCGGGTTCCCCGGGAAATGCTGGAGCATTTCCTACGCTACCCTTGGCCGGGGAATGTCCGCCAACTGGAGAACTGTATCGAAAGGGCTCTCGCGATCGGTCCGGACGAGGCCAAGGAGCTCCGATGGGAGGATCTCCCCCCCGTGATTCGAGATTGGAGCGATGGCCACAGCGGAGGAGAGGGAGAGCGCGGGGAGGACCTGAATCTTAAAAGAAACATGGATCGACTGGAGGAACATCTTGTCCTTGAAGCACTTCAGCGTTCCGGTGGGGTACAGAAACGGGCTTCCCTCTTACTGGGTATCTCGGAACGGGCCATGTGGTATCGTGTTAAAAAACTGCAAAAAAAACGTGGGGAGTGATAGAACCCACAAAATAACAACACAAAATGATGTCTTCCTCGCAAAATAGAGGCTATGGTGATGACAAATGAGCCAATCTATGTAATTCCATGCCAATTAAGACAAAAATGCGACCTTATTGAGAAACTACTCGAACCGGCCTTTGCTTCAGGAAGTGTAGGTTTGGCAGCATATCAGACTGTAAAGGAAATACATAAGAGATCGGGCGGCATAACTACCTGTCTCGGCGTCGATTGGTGACCGGTTCCTTTGTGTGGATTGGCACGAAGCTTGATAGTAATAAGCCCGCGCAGAGGAGAGCGAGCGTGACGCATGGTCCCCTACTTTGCTTCGTGAACTCGCTTCCATCAGAACCAAATTTCACGGAAGGGAACTGATAGACTACCCTGGGTTTCCGAGTTGCGGGCACGACATTGGTGGGGGACCCTCTTGATGGGCCGCTTCGAAAGAGGCGGCCCATCCATTTTTTCGATAATTCCCGTCGCCCGGGCGCCCGAGGGAGAGCGCATGAAACGATCGATCCCGCCCGGAAGAAGCGGGCGCACCCCCAAAGACCCCGACTTTATTCTCCCGATAGGTGTCTAATGTAATGGAATGAGAGAGGCGGCGCGGCGGCGCTCCGCACTCATTCCCATCGAGGAGGCAGGCATGGTTTCCCCACTCGTTTGGTCTCTTGTTCCGCGTGGGACGGCGGCGGCCGCGGCGATCCTCCTCCTGGGCGCGTTCCACCCGCTGGGAGGGGCGGATTCCCCGGCGCCCGATCCGGATAGTGTCGATTCTCGCGGAACCGTCCTCGACCTCGCCCGCGGGAACACCGACTTCGCCCTCGACCTCTACCGGCTTCTCGCGGCGGAAGAAAGCACGGAGAATCTCTTCTTCTCCCCCCACGGCGTTTCGACCGCCCTCTCCATGACTTGGGCGGGGGCGAGGGGGGAGACCGCCGATGAGATGGCCCGGACGCTCCGCCTTCCCGAGCATCCCGCCAAGACGATCCACGCCGCGTTCGCGACACTTCGAGAGGGGACTCGAAGCGGCCGGTCCGAAGAGGGGGGGGCGGAGTGGGGGGAGGTGAACGGGATCATCGCCGCGGAGGGCTTCCCCATCCGGGAGGAGTACAAGGCTTTTCAGGCGCGGCAATACCTCGCGGGCGTACTGACGATCGATCCGGCCGACCCGGTCGCCGCTGCGGAGAGGATCGACGAGTGGTTCGCGGAGGGGACCGCCGGGCGGATCCGGAACCTCGTCCCGGAAGAGAGGATCGGCGCCGATCTGGTCCTTCTATTGGCAAGCGCGGTTCGCTTCACCGGGGAGTGGGAGAACGCCTTTCCGGCCGGCGCGACCGCCGAGTCGCCCTTTCATACAAGGGACGGGCGGACGGTCTCCGTCCCGATGATGCATCGGACGGGGAAGTACCCCTTTGCCGAGGAGGAGGGGATACGCGCCGTGGAACTCCCCTATCGGGGAGGGGCGTTCTCCTTCGTCGCCCTTCTGCCGGTCGATCCGGATGGATTCCCGTCGATGGAGGGACGCCTGGAGGGCGATCTCCTCCACCGCCTTTTCGAACGCCTCGAAGAGAGGCGCGTGGAAGTCGTCCTTCCGCGTCTCCTCTTCGACCTCGGGCTCGATCTCACCGGAACGCTCCGGGCGATGGGAATGGAGAGGGCGTTCACGCCGGGGGCGGATTTCAGCGGAATCTCGGCGCGGGGAGGGCTCTCGATCGATCGGGTGCTCCACCGCGCCTTTTTGGAGATGGACGAGAGGGGGGCCGAGGCGGCGGCGGGAACGGCGGTGACGCTCAAGAGGGGCGCGCCCCCCGGACCGGCGGTCCTCTTCCGGGCGGATCGTCCCTTCCTCTTTCTGATTCGGGAGAGGGAGTACGGATCCGTGCTCTTCCTGGGGCGAGCTGCGGATCCTGCGGTCGAGACGGACCGTTCCTCCGGATGACGCGCGAAGTTCCCAGCGCGGCGATCAGCCCCGGCGCCGTCCCTTCGGCTTCGGTTTCGGCCAGGCGAGGATCGCGTCCTCCTCCGCCTCGAGAAAAACCTGTTTCGCCTCCGGATGCTTGAGCAGAAACCCGGACACCGGCTGGAGCACCATTCTCTGCACCGAGTGGGCGAGTTGGTGCGCGCCCGTCGCCGAGCTGAATCCCCGTGAAGAAACCCGCTCCATCACCTCCGCGCCCAGTTTCAGTTCCACACCTCTCTCCGCCAGCCGGTCGCGGATGGCGTTCACTTCCAGCTCGGCGATCTCCCGGATCGAGTCGGGGGTGAGGGGGTCGAAGTAGAGCACTTCGTCGAAGGCGTTCAGGAAGTCGATGGCGAAATACTCCTTGGTGGCCGTCTCGATCTCCCGGCGCTGGCGGAGGATCTTCTCCATTTCGCCCCGCTCGGTGAATCCGACGGTCCTCTCCTTCTCGTCGGCGAGGACGTTCTCCGACGCGGCGATCACGATCACGGTGCTGTTGGCGAAGCTGAGGCGCCGCCCCGACTCGTCGGTGATCCGACCTTCTTTCAGGATTTGCAGAAGGATCGGACCGACCCGCGGGTGCGCCTTCTCGATGCCGTCCACCACGAACACCGCGTTCGGACGGCGGTCCATCATTTTCGCCAGGATCCCCGGCTCCTCCTCCGCGCCGGACGCGCCGAGCAGCTTGCGGGCGGAGTCTTCCCCGGCGTACTGGGCCATGTCGAGGTAGAGGAAGTGCTCCTCGCTCCCGAGCAGCTCCAGAGCGAGCCGGCGGGCCAGCTCATTCTTGCCGACGCCGCTCGGGCCGACGAAGAGGAAGGCACCGTCCGGGCGCTCGGGGTGGGGGGAGAGGTTCAGCTTGCTCACGCGGATCGTCTGGGCGACCCGGCGCACGACCCCGTCCTGCCCTTTGATGTGCGCCTTCAGGTTCTCCTCGAGGTGGAGGAGCTTGCTGCCGGAGCGGTCGTGCAGCTTGGCGACCGGGATCCCCAGCTTGCGGCTCACCACGCGCGAGATCGCCTCCGCGTCCACCTGGGCCGCCTTCGCCTCCTTGCGGCCGCCCCGGCACTGGGCGCGAACCACCTCGGAGGCGCACGCCTCGTCCAGGATCTCCAGCGCCTTGCCGGGGAGCACGCGATCCTTCAGGTAATAACTGGACAGATCGATCGCCTTGTCCACCGCCCCCTTGGTGATCTCGATTTCGTGAAAGCGCTCCAGCTTTTCCCGCACCACCATCAGGATCTTGCGGGACATCATCTGGGAGGGCTCCTGCACCGCGATGGGCTCCATGTTGGCGATGATCCATGGGTGGTCGTTCAGGGCGGATTGGAAGCCCCAGTCGGAGATGGAGGCGACGACGAGCAATTCGGGCTGGCGGGTGGCCACGTCCAGAAGGGTCGCCGCGTCGCCCAAGCCGCTCTCGGCGGCGACCAGGAAGTTCTCCAGGTCGTTGAAGTAGAGAACGACGTCCTCGGATTCCAGCGCCTCCTTGACGGCGAGGAAAAGGACGCGTTCGAAATCCCCCGCGTCCTGAATGAGGGGGAGGATGTTGGGGAGCGTGATCTCCAGGATCCGTTTGTTCTTCAGGCGCGGCGGGACGCGGCCGCTTTCGATCCTCTCCGCGAGGCGGAGCACCATGGTCCTTTTCCCCACGCCGACCGGACCGTGGAGGAGCACGTTGTGGCTCGACCGCTTTTGGAGGGTCTCCAGGAGGCGGGTCACCTCCGATTTCCACGGCACGATCGATCCGAAGCGGCGGGAGAGGAGGTTTCGGCGGAGGTCGACGGCGACCCGCGCGAGAATCGATTCCTGCTCCTCTTCCTCTTCGGGCTCTTCCGCCCCTTTCTCCTGCTCGCGGCCGGCGTCCGTCTCCATGTCGTTCCTCCCGTGGGTGTGAACTCAGGTTAGGGGGGGGAGGGGCGCCTGTCAACGGCGATGGGGAGGCGTACCCGTCGCCGGGCTTCCCGCGCGCGGGGAAATGCCCGGGAGGGGACCCCCGGAAGGGACCGTTTAGCCGGCGGGGCTTCCGGCCGATTCTTAGTGAAGGGGAACCTCCCCCATCCCTCCGGATCGGGCCGGTCCCGGCCGGACGGAGCGACGAGAAAGCGCGCGCCGCGCCCCCAAGGGGGGGGCGCCACGAATAGTACGAAAAGAGGGAGAGTGAAGGCGATGAGGATTCGGATCGGCTGGACCGCGGCGGCGGCAATCGCCCTCGGCGCCGCGCCGGCATCGGCGGAGGAGACCGGGGCGAGGATGCTTCGTTTCGCGGCGGAAGCCTTCGCCGGCCCGGCCGCCCCCTTTCTGATCGCGGCCGCCCTGGTGGGCGTTCTCGCGGGGGCGCTGGCGGCGGAGCGTATCGGTTATCTCTATTTCCGGGCCGTCCGAGGAGACCTGGACGCTTTTCATCACATCATCCGACTCATCAAAGATCAACGGATCGAGGAGGCCCGGTCGGTCGCGGACCGAAGCGACACCCCATTCGGACGCATCGCCCGGAGCCTCCTTCGCATTCATCACGGCCATCGCTCCGAGGAGCTGCAGAACCTCTTGGACGAGGCCTATCTGCGTGAGGTGCCGAAGGTGCACCGGCGGATCCCGCTCCTCGCGGTGGGCGCCAACACGGCCACGCTGATCGGGCTCCTGGGCACCATCGTCGGTCTCGTTCTCGCCTTCGAGGGGGCGGCCGAGTCGCCGGTGGAGGCGCGCGCCGCGGCGCTTGCCTCGGGGATCGCGGCGGCCATGGCGGCGACCGGCGCCGGGCTCTTGGTCGCGATTCCCGCGCTCCTCGCCCACGGCCTTCTCGGCGCGCGCGCCGATCGGGTGGTGGAGGAGATCGAAGCGCGCATCGCCGTGCTCACCAACCTGCTCCACCTTTGGAACCGGGCCGAGCAGGCGGACCCCTTCGACGACGAGAAGACGGGCATCGCGGAGCGCGGGGAGCGCCTGGTCGACTTCGTGACCAACGGAGAGATCCGTTGATTCCGACCCGGCGAATCGGCGGCCGAACCAGGGAACGGGTCCGGCGCGAGGCGGAGAGAGTCCCCCTTCTCGCCCTCTTCGTCGTCATCGTGCCGGTCTTCCTTCTGGCGGCTTCTTCCGCCCATTGGGCGGTGCTCGACGCGGAGGCGGCCTACGCGCCGGAAGCGGCCTCCCCATCGGGCGCGCCCCTCCCCGAGGCCCCCGCGGACCCGCCCCGACCGGCGCGATTGATGGTCGGCCGGGAGGGGACGCGCCTGGAGCGTGTGGGTGCTTCCGCCATCCCCGTCCCCTCGGACGGGCTCGCCGCCGCCCTCGCCTCCCTATGGGAAGAGGACCCGGAGGAGGGCGCGCTCACCATCGTCGCGGCCAACGGAGCTTCCTACCGGGAGGTCCGCCGCGTCCTCGATCTCTGCCGCGACGCCGGCTTCCGAACCGTTCGCCTCGAAACCTCGCCTTAGGGCGCGCCGCGACCCTCTCCCGACCCGCTCCGCCTCGAATCTTCTCTCCCGCGACGGCGCCCCGCCCCGCCTGCCGGACCGGACACCCACGGATTGCCTCCCCCGGGCGACTGGACTATACTTGCCGGGAGCCGACATCCGACGGAACCCGAGAGGAGGCCGGAAGATGAACATACGCTGGTTGGGACATTCCTGCTTCCAACTGACCGGGACGAAGACCGTTCTGATCGATCCTTTTCTGACCGGCAACCCGAAGGCGGCGATCCGCGCGGAAGAGGTGAAGGACCTCGACTTCCTGGTCGTCACCCACGGCCACGCCGACCATCTGGGGGACGCCTACCCCATCGCCGAGAGGACCGGGGCGACGTTGGTCTCGATTTTCGAGATCACCTCCGCGGCGGAGGAGCGAAAAATCAACGTGGAACCGATGAACATCGGCGGCACCGTCGAAAACGGAGGGGTACGCTTCCACATGGTGAGCGCGGCCCACTCCTCGCCGGGCTCCACTCCCACAGGTTTCGTGATCGAAATGGACGGCTGGACGGTCTATCACATGGGGGACACGGGTTTGATCCCCGACATGGAAATGCTCCCCCGATACTTCTCCATCGACGTCGCCCTCGTCCCGATCGGCGACCGGTTTACCATGGGCGCCGCGTCCGCCGCCGAGGCGGTGAAGATGTGCGGGGCGAAGAGGGCGGTGCCGATGCACTTCGGCACGTTCCCGCTGATCGCCCCGAACGCGGACCGTTTCGTCGAGCGGATGCGGGGCGTGGCGGAGGTGAAGGTTCTCCGGCCCGGTGAATCCTTCGACCTGTAGCGTCCGCGGGGGAGGAGAAATCGCCCGCGGGCTTTTCACTGGCGTTCTTTCCGCGAATTGTGGATAGTCGCGCCTGTCGAGGAAGAGGCGCGGGGAGCGCGTGCCGGGAGGGTCCGGCGGCGCTCTCGGAGCGAAAGAGGAGGGGTAAGCCATGAATTGCGCCATCTGTGGTTCCTCCAACGCGCAGGAGAACTGCCACAGCTGCGAGGCGTGGATCTGCGCCGGCTGCGCCCACGAATACGACGGTTATTATTTCTGTCCCCTTTGCTACGTAGAACGGACCGGGGAAACGGTGGAGGGGCTGAACGATCTGGACGACGACGTCGATTTCGACGACGACGACGATCTGGACTACCAGAAAGACACCGCCGACGATCAAGAGGACGGTGACGACTGATGGGCCGGCGTCTCGGCCCTCCGGGCCGGGGCGCGCCGAAACGCCGCGCGACCGGCGCGGGTGAAACCGAACGCGGGGGCCGGACGACGGCCCGAGAAACGACTACGGATCGAGCGGGTCCGCCCGGTTCGGAAAACAGACGGAGGTCAGGAATGACGAAGTTCGCGCGGGGGTCCCTGATCTGGATCGCCTCCGCTTCGCTGCTCGCCCTCTTCTTTTTCGCCCGGGCGGATGCGGGGCAAAAAACGGATCGGTTCTGGGAAAACCTGATGCAGAAATACGGCGGGGAGAGCCTGGTCTGTCTCCTGGACAATCTGGAAGCGGACGTGGAGTACACGGGCGAGACGGTCCGCCAGGACATCTCCGACACGGAGCGGGGGGGACTCTCCTCGGACCGGCAGGCCTCCATCGCGACGGAGAGCCGCTACACCACCACCCGCCGGTTCACCCGGAAGTACGCCGTGCTCGACGCAAGCGGCGCCGAACGGGTGCGCGAAATCGTGATTCCCTACTGGGCGGGGCAGGTCATCAGCCGCCACTCCGGTGAGATCGTGGATCGCGAGGGACAGAAGACAGACCTCCCCCAGGAGAACATCCAGGTCCGCGTCGCTTATCCGGACGAGGCGGAGATCTATCAGCGCGTGCGGAATCTGGTCTTCCGCTTCGAGGACCTGCCGATCCCGTGCGTGATCAATCTCTATTACACGATCGAGGGTGAGGAGGAGTACGGCTACTTCGACCGCATCTTCACCGCCGACGTGCCCACGTACCGGAAGGAATTGGTTTACAACTTCAAGATGGAATACGCCATGCTTCCCTGGTGGCAGAACTCCATCAAACTCCTCCGCGCCGAAAACCCGGAGGAGAAGGATCTGACCACCGCCCGCGGGCAGATGTACCAGTGGGTTTGGGGGTACAAGAACCTGAAGCCGACGGAGGCGGAGCCCTTCGCCGCGCCGGTCGGCGACCTGGCGCCGCGCGTCCAGTTCAGCCCGAACTGGGAATCCAACTGGCCCGAGCTGCTGAGCTGGTACGCGGAGAGGGTGGAGGAGGCGCTCCAGCGCGGAGGGAGTGAGCGCGTGCTTCGCGGCCCCACCCGGGACGCCATTCAGGGATCGGAGACGGACAAGGAGAAGATCGCGTCGATCTTCCGCTACGTGCAGGACCACTTCACCCCCTTCGATCTGCCCCTGGGCCGCGAAGGCTTCATCCCGAACCGCCCGGTGGATGTGATGGAACTGGAACGGATCGCGACGAAAGACCTGGCGGTCGTCCTGCTCGGCATGCTCCGCACGGCGGGTATCGACGCGGATTACGGGGTGGTCGCCACCCGGGACTTCGGCCAGGTACGAATCGAATTCCCCGCGCTGATCCAGTTCAATCACGCGGTGGTGGTCGCCCGCGCGGACGGCGAGACCTTCGTGCTCGATCCGACGGACCGATGGGGGGGGATCGAGGATCCGCCTTCGGAAATCGAGGGTCAGATCGTGCTGCCGGTCCACGAGGTGGATCCGAATACCGGCGAACCGGATTGGATGCAGCTCCCGATCTCCACGTACAATCGGAACTCCTGGAACGCGACCGGGGAGATCGTACGCGACGAGGAGGGGATTTGGCGCAAGACGGTGGAGGTCACCTGCCGTGGCGAGTTGAACCGGCTCCACCGCAGCGTCTTCCGGTCCATCCCCGATCCCGCCGAAGAGGCGGGGTACGGCTTCCGCTATCCCTTGTCGTTCCGGGTGCAGGCCTGGTCGGAGGCGGAGAGCCTCGGCGTGGACCGCGATCTCCCCTATCAGTACACCTTCGAGTACGTGATCCCGCCGGAGATGATCGAGGAGCGGGGGGACACGCTCTTGATCCCCGCCTCGCTCTTCTCCGGTGTCCGGCCGACCCAGATGTTCGACGTAAAACCGGAGGCGCGGCGGAACCCGATCCGGCTCGCCTTCCAGGAGCGCGGCAAGGAGTCGACCCTCTTCACCATCCCCGAGGGATACGCCGTGGTCTCCATTCCGGAGGATCTGAGCTGGCGGAAGCCTCTCGGCCGGGTGGAGATCGACTTCCAGCGGGGCCTGGAGCGGGTGGAGTGCGACACCGAATACTCGATCAGCGAGTCCGAACTGGCGGTGGAGGTGGCCGGCCAGCTGCAGGAGATGTTCGATTATTTCCGCTCCCCGCCGGAAGGGAACGTGGTGCTGGTCCGCCTGCAGGAAGAGGTGGTGGAGCGGTAGGGACCGCGCGGTTCGATTCGACGCTTACAGTTTAGACGGGAAGAAGCGAGGCGATTCGATCGGCCTCGCTTTTTTCCAGCCCATGGGCGCGCTCCAGGCGGGCGATGGAGCCCCGGAATCCCTCGTCGCCCGCGGAGCGCTCCAGCGCCGCCGCGAGCGCCGCGCCGTCCTCTGCGGCGAGCGCCGCCGCCGCCTCGTCGTTCCAGGCGGCCAGGGAGGTGACGGGAGCGGTCCGGCCCGGTCCGGCGGAGTGGATCTGCAGGGCCGCCACGCCGGCGATGAGGGAGGCGGCGGAGCGGAGCGAACCGTCCTCGCGGAACCAGGAAGCGGCGCGAAGCAGCGCCTCGGCGCCGTTCCGTCCCGGCAGCGGTGCGACGACGGCGTGGCCGGCGCGGGCCAGGTCGAGGGCGAGGAGGGCGTCGCGCCTCTTCCGGATCTCCGGAAGGGCGGCCCGGGCGCCCGGGAGGGCGGCGAGCATTTTCTCCCACGAGGCGCGGCGATTCCGTTCCGGATCGTCGGCGGGCGCGAGAAAGAGCCCCTTCTCCTCGGGGGCGGCGGAACGGTCCGCCATCACCACCAGTTCGCCGCGCAGCCCCAGATGATGAAGCACCGCGTCGTAGAGAAGCCTCCGCGCGCCGGCCGGTTCGGCGACGAGGAGGAAAAGCCCCGGCGGAAGACGGAGGAGCGTTTCCGCGGCTCCGGGGGAGAGGTTGATCTCCTGCAGGGAAGGGGGCGCGTCCATGCGGCGGAAAGCGAGGAAGCCGTTCCCCCCGTCGCCGATAAGACGGAAGGAGCGCCCCTTTCTTCCGTTGCCGCCCGCGGCGCCGAGCGCGCCGGCGATCCCCGCCAGGTCCCCCTCGCCGATGACGCCCGGTAGGGCGCGGAGCACCCGTTCGCCCCGGAGGAGATAGGGGAAACGACCCACCTGCAGGAGGATCAGGTCGGCGCCGCTCTCTTCGGCGGCCTGCAGGATCCTTTCCGGCGGCGGCAGGTCCGCCCGGCCGTCCAGTTCCTTCTCCAGATCGGAGAAGAGATCGTGCAGGTCTTCCGCCTTCCGGCGCTTTTCCAGGAGCCCCTCCTCCGCCGAGGGACCGTCCCCCTCGGTTCCCTGGGGGCCGAGGGCGTCGCGGATCTCGTCGAGCTGGCGCGCCGCTTCCAGGAGGAGATTCTCCGTGTCCTCCTCGATGCGCCGCCGCTCGTGCACCGATTCCACGCGGAAGAGGAACTCGCCGTCGGCGACGCGGAAGAGCCCCAGAGCCGCCTCGCGCCCCTCCCGTCCCTGCCGGTCGTCCAGGGCGTTGATGATCCTCCCGCCGTCGAAGAAGAGCCGTCCCTCGCCCCCACGGTGGCTCACGCGGAGGGTGCCGCTTTTGCCGTTCAGGAGAAAGAACTGGCAGATATCGAGGAGGTTCACCGCCCGGAGAGATCCCCGGATCTCCGGCGCGTCGCCCGCGCGCGTTTCGTCGCTTCCGCTCATCGTTTCCCCGCGGTCCGGCCGGCCGTGACGGGGCGCGCCGCCGCGCCGCCGCCCCCCACGCGAAGGCTCGAACGGACGATCTCTTTCTCGTTGGCGAAGAGGAGGCCCGTTTCTTCGGTGACCGTCCCCTCCCGGATCAGACGGACGATCTCCTCGTCCATGATCTGCATCCCCCCCTTTTTGCCGATCTGCATGAGCGAGGGGATCTGAAAGGTTTTCTTCTCCCGGATCAGCGTGGAGATCGCCTTGTTGGTGGCGAGGACTTCCACCGCCGGCACCCGCCCCTTTCCGTCCGCTCGGGGGAGGAGCTTCTGGGCGATCACGCCCCGGAGCCCGTCGGCCACCATCACACGGACCTGTTCCTGCTGATCCGCCGGGAAGGCGTCGATGATCCGGTCCACGGTCTGGTGGGCGCTGGTGGTGTGGAGCGTTCCGAAGACGAGCTGCCCCGTCTCGGCGGCGGTCAGGGCGAGGCGGATCGTCTCCAGGTCGCGCATCTCGCCGACGAGGATGATGTTGGGATCCTCGCGGAGGGCGGCGCGGAGAGCGCGCGGAAAGCTCGCCGCGTTCCGGCCGATCTCGCGCTGGTTGATGAGTGAATTTTTATTGACGTGGATGTATTCGATCGGGTCCTCGATGGTGAGGATGTGTTTCCGCGTCGTCTCGTTGATGTGATCGATCAGCGCCGCCAGGGTGGTCGATTTGCCGCTCCCGGGCGGGCCGGTCACCACCACCAGCCCCTTGGGCGCCTCGGTGAACCGCAGGATGTGGCCGGGGATGTCCAGTTCGCTCACCTTCATGATCCGGCTCGGGAGCAGCCGGAAGGCGCCCGCGAGACCGCGGTGCTGCCGGTAGACGTTGCAGCGGAGCCGGACCTCCCCCGGAACCTCGTAGGCGAAATCCACGTCCCCCTGCTCCTCCAGCTCCCGCTTGTGGTCCGCCGAAAGGATCTCGCCGAGGAGGGCGTTCGCCATCTCCGGCGTCAGTTCGGCGTACTCGATCGGGCGGATCTCCCCCTGGATGCGGAGCATGGGACGGGCGCCGGTCACCATGTGCAAATCCGACGCGTCGTTCGCCTTGACGGTGCGGAAAATAGCGTCGATCCGGGCCACGCTCGACCCCCTTTCTCCTACCGCGTATCGGCCGTTCGGCGCGGATCTTCAGCGCGCGGGGCGCGTTGCCGACCGCCGGGAAGGGGTGTATACTGTCCCAAACGGCCGCCCCCGGCGCGCCGCCGCGTACCGAAGGAACCGGTAAAGGACGAAGACGATGGACCAGACGCCGTGCCCGGTGTGCGGGCAGCTTCTTCAGGGCGAGGAAAACTTCTGTTTCCGCTGCGGCCATCCCCTCCGCGGGGACAGGGGGGCTCGGCGGGGGGAGCCGGACACGCCGCGCTGGTTGGAGATCGAGTTCCAGAAGAGCAATTCCCCCAGCTACGCCGCCGCGCTCGATCTGTGCGAGGGGAACCCCAACTACCGCACATTCGAGAGGAATGGGCTCACCATCCACCGCGTCGGGTTTCGGGCCGATGACGGGAAGGGTTTCCTCCGGCTGGCGAATTTCGTGCGCAACTGGAAGAGTTTCCGCCTCTTCGTCAACGGACGAGAAGAGAACTGGCGCTCCTTCTTCTACTGCGGCTACTACTGTTTCGAGGACCGCATCTCGAGCCCGAACGCGAACCAGTACTGTTTCGGCGAGAGCTGCGACTGGTTCAACTGGTGGGGTTGCCACCGGCTCGGTTTCGGCTTCTACAGCGAAGAGGACTGGTACCGCTGCGGCCAGATGACCGAGGACGAGGTGTTCGTTCTCGATAAGGACCGCCTCCGCCGGGTTCTTCTCTCCCGGGCGCGCACCCATGTCTTCTGCCCCGTCCTGAACACCAAGGCGGTGCTGGAGAGGATCGATCTGATTCCCGCGCGCATCGACCCGCGGGCGAATCCGGACTGGGAGTACTATTATCTGGACTGGCGCTACGACCCGCAGGCGCCCCCCGCCGCGGCGGTGCCGATCTGCGCCCCCTCGTCCAGTTTCGTCTCCCGCATGATCCCGCCGGACGTGGTGGTTCCCAATCCACCCGAGAGGAGCTGGGCGCAGGAAGACCGTCCCCCCTGGGAACCGGACGAGCCCTGATCCGCCTCTCCGCGATCCCCGCGCGCGTCCCGTGCGCCCTCCCATCCGGCGGACCGGAGCGGGGGAATCCCGAGCGGTTTTTGCTCAATCCTCGTCCTTCTTCGCCTTTTCCACTCGTTTGATGTGCGGCGTTTCCCTCTTCCTCCGGCGGAACCCGCGCTGCGGCGCCCGTAAAGGCGCGCACGGCCTCCGGTGAGAAGGGCCCCGCCGCCGGTTTCCGCGAACGTCTTTCCGCGGCTCTTCCGCGCTTCACGCAGGCGCCGTCTCCGGCGTCCGTTTCCCCGCGCTCTCTCAAGGGCTTCGTCCCGCGGCCGATCCTCCGAGGGGAGGACGATATGCGATCGAAGCGATTCCGCACGTATTTTTTGCTGCTGACGTTCGGCCTGATGCTGGCCCTCTCCTTGGCCTATTCCCGGAATCTTCGCGCGGAGGAGCCGTGCATTCAGGGAAAGATGGAAGCGTGGCGGTCGGGGGATGCGCTCGGCGAGTGGACCTACAGGATCCTCCTC
The DNA here is from genome assembly GCA_016930695.1 of Candidatus Eisenbacteria bacterium. NCBI lineage: Bacteria > Candidatus Eiseniibacteriota > Candidatus Eiseniibacteriota bacterium. The sequence goes on along the minus strand of JAFGGD010000043.1, from coordinate 1,524 downwards.
CATTGGGAGGTAGGGGGGGCGGTGGGGCCGGACGAATTCCTGATCCTGCTCGGCCTGGAGTCGTGCCCCTGCGTCTGCGAACGATTTCAGGTCGCCTTTCCGGACACGGTCGGCTTCTCCATGAACGAGCCGGGAATGTCCACGGGGAATCACACCGATCTCTACGTCCACTACACGGGCGAGTTCGACTGCCGCGGTTTCCCGGGGGCGCCCGGGGTGCCGGCGATACGGATCGCCCCCCTGCCCGATCCGAACGGTCCGGGGCCGAAGGGGACTGCGGAGATCCTTTTCCACGCCAACTGGCCGCCGGAATCATCGCCCGATTCTCCCGGCGCTTATCTGATGATGCGGACGCCGGGCGGGGCCTTCTCCGGTTCGCTCGAGGGCCTGCTTCCGGTGTGCCGGTGCCTGAACGACGTACGCAAAGAGAGCTGGAGCAGCACCAAGAAACGATTCCGATAACCCGGTGGGCGGGGCGTCGTCCCGCTTGCCCGCGGCGCGGCGTGTTCCGCGCGGCGGCACGAAAGAAGGAGCGACATCGATGCGTCATCAACGGATACGGGGGGGCTTCGCGGCGGCGCTCGCGCTGTTACTGATCGCGATCGCCGGAAGCGGCGCGGAGGGGACGGCGGTCGTGACCACACCGCCGGTGGATTGCATTACCGGCACCTCCACCGCGGAGCTGGTGAATCACGAACTGGGCCGCTACCGCTACACGATCCAGGTCGATTGGAACACCGGAACGCAGCACGCCCTCTCCCATCTCGATCTGATCCTCGGGCTCGGCGGGTGCGGCTGCGTCTGTGAACACTTCTCTTTCGGCGCGCCGGACACGGCGGGGACCAGCAACGGCTGGTTGTCGAAGAGGAACTGCACCGTCTCATACGAGGCGGGTTTCGAGTGCAACGGCGACCCGAGCATCCCCGGCGACGAGGGCCCTCTCGTGAAGTGGGAGCCCAAGAGCGACCCCTTCGACTGCGAGCCGGGGAACTACGGGAGCGGATCCTTCGTCTTCTACTCCGACTGGGCGCCGGCTCCCGTGGACAGCGGGAACTGCTATCTCCTCATCAAGTACGCGACGCAGAACTGCTGCGGCGAGCTGACGGGCGTCCTCCCGGAGTGCACTTGCGTCACCTCCGTGGAGAACCAGTCCTGGGGGGGCGTGAAGAAGCTCTTCCGGTAGACGCGGCGATCACGATCACGACGACGAACGCCCGGGCCACGCGCCCGGGCGTTTTTATTCCGGGTTTATTCCGGGGCGTTATTCCGGTTTATTCCGGGGACACAATACGGAATTCCCTGGTTCCATTACCGTTTCATGTTCGATTCGACATTGCGGGATTCGCCAGGGACGGCAGAGCAATCAGGCGGCAGACCCGTCCGTGACACAGGGGTTAAGGGTATTCCGTATTGTGTCCCCGGAATTCGTCCCCGGAATTCCGTTTCATGTTCGATTCGACCTTGCGGGATTCGCCAGGGACGGCAGAGCAATCAGGCGGCAGACCCGTCCGTGACACAGGGGTT